>DASTEN010000351.1:0-2609 GCA_035709645.1 Sphingomonas sp. | reverse complement strand
ACGCTGTGGTCGGTTGATCTGCCCGAACCGCTCGATCCAGCCGGGCTGGGTGCGTTCCTGCAACGCCGCGTGGCCGTCTACGACAAGGACCGCGAAGGGCATTACAACCTGATCAGCGCGCTTCACAAATCGATCCGCGGCAGCGATCCGCAGGCCGCGCTCTACTATCTCGCACGCATGCTGACCGCGGGCGAAGACCCGCTGTTCGTGCTGCGCCGGCTGATCCGTGCCGCGGTCGAGGACATCGGCCTGGCTGATCCCAACGCGGTCGTGCAGTGCGTCGCGGCCAAGGATACCTACGACTTCCTCGGCTCGCCCGAGGGTGAGCTGGCGATCGTCCAGGCCTGCCTGTACCTCGCGACCGCGCCCAAATCGAATGCAGCGTACAAAGCGCAGAAGGCCGCGTGGCGGTCGGCGAAGGAGACGGGCAGCCTGATGCCCCCCGCCAACATCCTGAACGCGCCGACGAAGCTGATGAAGCAGATCGGCTATGGCGCGAACTACGCCTACGACCATGATGCGGAGGACGGCTTTTCGGGTGCCAACTACTGGCCCGACGAGATGGAACCGCAGGCCTTCTACCAACCGACCGATCGTGGCTTCGAAAAGCGCCTCGCCGAGCGGCTGGCGTGGTGGGACGAACGGCGGAAGGGGCGCGAGTGAAAGACTGGGCCGCCGTCGTCGCCCACGCGCTGACCTTGCCAGACGTCGAGGTCGGCACCGCTTATGGTCAGCCCGCGATCAAGGTACGCAGCAAGACGATCGCCGGCACGACAGCGCCCGATCCGGATAGCTTCGTGCTGCACACCACCGCGGACGAGAAGGCGGTGCTGCTGGAAACCGACCCCGACACTTTCTGGCACACGGCGCATTACGAAGGCTGGCCGGTCGTCCTGGTCCGATACGGCACGCCCGCGACCGAACGCATCGCGATGCTGATCGAACGCGCGTGGTGGGATCGCGCAGCGAAGGCGCAGCGGGCGGTCTTTGGTGATCGCCCGTGACTCACACCCGCCGTGCTCCCGCGCAGGCGGGAGCCCAGGGCCGCGAAGGACGACGTTCGTGGCTCTAGGCTCCCTCCTGCGCGGGAGCACCGGCGGGCGCTTCACGACCTTCATCGCCATCGACTGGTCCGGCGCGGTCGGCCCGCGGCAGAAGGGTATCGCCTTGGCGACCTGCGCGACCGGTGGTTCCGCCCCGGCACTCGTGCGCCCCGGTCACATCTGGTCCCGCGCCGAAGTGCTCGACCTGATCCGCGCCGCCGGCCCGGACACGCTGATCGGCCTCGACCTCGGCCCGTCGCTGCCCTTCGTCGATCGCGGTGCCTATTTCCCCGGCTGGGACGAAAGCCCTGCCGACGCGCGCGGTCTTTGGGCACTGATCGAGCGTATCTGCGCCGACGACCCGCATTTCGCCGCCTCCAGCTTCGTCGATCACTCGCAAGCCGCGCGTCACTTCCGCCGCCACGGCGGGCGCACGGGCGACCTGTTCGAACCCGGCCGCGGGCGACTTCGCGAGACAGAGCGGGCGCAGCAACGCATGGGGCTAAGCCCCTACAGCAACCTAAACCTCGTCGGTGCGGCGCAGGTGGGAAAGTCGAGCCTGACCGGCATGCGCCTGCTTCATCGGCTGGACGGTCACGTCGCGATCTGGCCGTTCGATCCGGCGCCGGCAAGCGGACCGGTGGTGATCGAACTCTACACCACCCTCGCCGCCGTCGCCGCCGGCCGCACCCGGTCGCGCAGCAAAATGCGCACCCACGTCGATCTCGACACCGCGCTGATCGCGCTGGGCAGCCAGCCCGGCGGCGGCGACGGCCCGATCACCGATCACGCCAGCGACGCCATCCTGACCGCCGCCTGGATGCGCCTGGTGGCCGACCGTGAGGATTTATGGCGCCCGACCGGCCTAACGGATGAAATTGCCCGCACGGAAGGCTGGACCTTCGGCGTCGTCTGACGCATGGGGTGCGGCGGATGCCGGTTTAGCTCAGCTGGTAGAGCAGCGGTTTTGTAAACCGAAGGTCGCGGGTTCGATTCCTGCAACCGGCACCATCCCCTAATCAGAACGTCCGCCGCAGCCGCAGCGTCACCTCGCGCGGCGCTACCGGATAGCCGATGCTCCCCACGCTGCCGCTGTTGTAGCGCCGGTCGGCCACATTGGTCGTCGCCAGCGTCACGCCCCAGTCGCCACGCTCCCAACCCATTTGCAAGTTGATCGCGGCATTGTCGGTCACGCGGTGCTGCGGTTCGTTGCACAGCGCGATGTTATAGGGCGACGCCGCGCTGTAATCGCCGCCGAACCGCAGCCGCCCGCCCCCAACCGACCGCGTGTAGCTGCCGCGCAGCTGATAGCGCAGCGCCGGCGTGAAGCGCAGATCGAGCTGGCTTTCGGGCACGATCGTGCATCCCGGGCTCGACGCCAGCCGCGTGAAGCGATCCGCCAGCGTCGACAGCCATCCGCCGACCTCTACGCCCGCCAGCGGCCGTGCGGCCCATTCGACCTCCAGCCCCTGAATGCGCGCATCGCCGACATTCTGGCGGAAGATTTCCGGCGGCGTCGAATTTGCCCGCGCGGCGGAGAAGGCGATGTCGGTGTAGCGGTTGATG
>DASTEN010000350.1:0-4993 GCA_035709645.1 Sphingomonas sp. | reverse complement strand
GGCGGTGGGGACCGTCCGACATCTCGAAGGCGAGCGTCGAGGCGCAGCCGCCGTCGACCATCTGCCCGACGGGCGGGGGTGCCGCATCGACGATCAGCAGCGTGCCGGCGTTGGCGAGCCGCTGATAGCCCCAGCCGCGGGCCTGGCGCAGCGGACGCGTCCTGACCTCGCTCGCGGCGATGACGGCGTCGATCGCGTCGCCGGCAATCGGCCCGCCGCCCTGCCAGCTCGACAGGCCGCGGTCGCCGTGGGCGACGCCCAGCAGCGGCGGGACCAGCCGGGCGATCGCCAGTTCGATCTGGGCCGGCATCTCCAGGCGACGGGCAGCATAGGCGGCCCGCAACGCGACCAGCGTCATCAGCGCGTCGATCTGGCCGGTGGGGGTACGCATCACCGTACCGCCGTCGTCGGTCATCGATGCCGCCAGCGCACGGACCATTCCCGCTTCGCCGAACAGGCGACGCGCGTCGCCGCCGGGAATCATCAATCCGGCGGTGACGACGCCTGCCCAGGCGGCGATGCGCGGGGCGCCGGCCGGTGCCTTGTCGGCGGTGCGTTCGACATGCCGCGCGCCGCGCGCCATCGCATGCAGCACGGACGATCGATAGACCAGATCGGTCGACGACAGGATCAGCGGGGCGTGCGCCACCCAGGCGAGCAGCCGCTTGCCGGTCAGGTCGGGTCGCCACGCCGGTTCGGAAACCGCTTCGCCATGGACGGCAAGCCAGGCGCGCGTGAGCGCCTCGGCGATCGGCGCGGCTTGCGCGCGCGGCGCGACCGTCGACAGGTCGCGCAGCCAGGCAAAGCTGTGGACGTGTTCTGCAAACGCGCGGCTGGCGCCCGGCAGCCGGGCATCCAGCCCGTCGATCGCGCGCCGTTCGCCGCGCAGGGCGATCTGGCCGTCCAGCAGCGCGCGGCCGCGCGAGGAATCGCCGGCGAACGGATCATCGGCGACCGTGATCAGCTTCAGCGGGTGGCGTCCGCGCAGCCGCAGGCCGTGCAGCGGCGTGCGCCAGGTCAGCCGGTGAAAGCGTTCGGCCAGCCGCTCGGCAAGCGACAGCCCGCTGTCGCCGCCGACCCGGATCAGGCGCTTCCCCTCGTCGATCCCGTCGACGGGCAGGTCGTCGGGGGGCAGGGTCGTCATGCAGCCGCGTCTTCACCCCTGAGCGCACGGATGTTCGCGGCGTAGCGATCGGGACCGCCGCGGAACGTCGCGCTGCCGGCCACCAGCACGTCGGCGCCCGCGTCGATACAGGCCCGCGCGGTTGCGGCATCCACGCCGCCGTCGACCTGCAGGTCGATGCTGCGGCCCGAGGCGTCGATCATCTTGCGGATCGCGGCGATCTTTTTCAGCTGGCTGGGGATGAAGCTCTGCCCGCCGAAGCCGGGGTTGACGCTCATCACCAGCACCAGGTCGACCATGTCGATCAGATAATCGAGCATCTTGGCAGGGGTCGCCGGGTTCAGAACGACGCCGGCGCGCTTGCCCAGACCCTTGATATGCTGGACGGTACGGTGGACGTGGGGCCCGGCCTCCGGATGCACGGTGATGATATCGGCGCCGGCGTCGGCGAACGCATCGAGATACGCGTCGACCGGCGAGATCATCAGATGGACGTCGAACGGCTTCGTCGTATGCGGCCGCAGCGCCTTCACGACCGCCGGGCCGATGGTGATGTTGGGGACGAAATGGCCGTCCATCACGTCGATGTGGATCCAGTCGGCGCCGGCCGCGTCGATCGCGCGCACCTCCTCGCCCAGGCGGGCGAAATCGGCGGACAGGATGGACGGCGCGATGCGGACGGGCTGCATGCCCGCTGCCCTTAGCATCCTCGCCGCCGGGAACAAGTCAGGCGTTGCGGATCATCGCTGCGATGAAGAAGCCGTCGAGGCCGCCCTGCGCCGCCAGCATGCCGGGCAGGGTGCGGACGAAGCCATCCGCCGTCGGGGCGACGCCAACCGGCAGGACGCCGGCGGGAACGGGCGCGATCGCGAAGTCGTCGCGGGCTGCGCGGAAGGCCGCGATCTGCGCTTCGCCCTCTTCCGGTTCCAGCGAACATACCGCGTAGACCAGCCGCCCGCCGGGGCGCACCCAGTCGGCGGCGCGCGCGAGCAGGGCGGCCTGACTGTCGCGTGCTTCGGCGATGACGCGCGCGCTCGCCCGGTGCAGCACGTCGGGATGGCGACGGAAGATGCCTGTCGCGCTGCACGGCGCGTCGATCAGTACCGCGTCGAACGGCGCGGGCGGCGTCCAGGCTAGCGCGTCGGCCACGACGATCTCCGCCGACAGGCCGGTGCGGACGAGGTTGTCGGACAGGCGTGTCAGGCGGGCTTCGGACACGTCGAGCGCGGTGACGTCCCACCCAGCGGCGGCGAGCTGCATGGTCTTGCCGCCGGGCGCCGCGCACAGGTCGAGCACGCGACCCGCGCGCGCGCCCAGCAGTCGTGCCGGCAGCGACGCGGCCAGGTCCTGCACCCACCAGCCGCCCTCGGCAAAACCCTCCGCCGCGCGCACGCCCGACCCGGCGGGCAGGCGGACGTGGCGGGGCAGCAGCGAGACGCCGTCAGGACGGTCGACATCCTCGGCACGCAGCGACAGGTCGAGCGGGGGCTGGTCGGCGATGGCGCGGCCGGCATCCTCGACCCTGTCCGGACCCCAGGCAGCGGCCCACCGCGCGGCGACCGCGGGCGGCAGCGTCGGGACCTCGGGCAGTGTGGCGCGCTGGCGCATCACCGTCCCGAACACGCCGTGGACCAGTTTGCGCGGACCGCCGTCGACCAGGGGCAGCACGGTCGAGATCGCGGCGTGCGGCGGCGTTTCGAGCAGGATCGCCTGCGCCAGCGCGATCCTGAGCGCGAAGCGCGCCTTCGCATCGTCGGGCAGCGGCAGTCGCGTCGCCGAATCGATCAGCGCGTCCAGATCGGCCAGCCGCCGCAGAACCTGCGCGGCGATCGCATGCGCCAGCGCGCGGTCGGATGGGTTGTCCAGCCCCTGCGTCGCATTGTGCAGCGCGCCCTCCAGCGCCTGGCCGCGTCGCAGCACGGCATCGAGCAGGCGGAGCGCCGCGCGGCGGGCGAGAACGCCGGGGGCATCGTCACGGGCGGGCTTGTAAGGCGCGGGCATCGCGCCGATGTGGCCGCTTGACGCGTCCGACGCAATCGCTGGAGACTGGATATGGGTCAGCGCCCCCCGCATGTGAAGCCGCCCGAAGACCTGCCACCCAACCCGCCGGTGCCCGCGCCCGGCCCCGATACGCAGCCCGAACCGGGCAGCGATCGGCACCCGACGCGCTATGGCGATTGGGAAAAGAAGGGCATCGCCATCGATTTCTAGGCGGGCCGTGCCGTCCTGCGGCGAAGGCGGGATCGCTGACGATCCCGATGCCTTGGGGGCGTCACACTGGTCTCGGCCGCAGCACGATTATCGGCCGACCGGCCCCGATCGTTGCGCCGCAGGAACAAAAGTCCGCGTCGCACGTCCCGGCTCGATGGCACCGCATCATCGCCGCTGGCTCCGTTTGGCCGCAATCGCTCTCGTCGTTCTGGCGGCACTCGCCCTGCTGCTGCTGGCCACCTTTCCCGTCGCGCCGTTTCGCGAGCGGGCCGAGCGCCGCCTGAGCGAACGGTTCGGCCGCCCGGTTACGATCGGAGCGCTGGAGCGGACGCCGGCATTCTCGTTCACGCCGACGATCCGCATCCGCGATGTGCGCATCCCGCAGCCGGCCTGGGCGGGGCCGGGCGACCTCGCGCGGATCGCGACGCTCGACATGCAGATCCGCAGCCTCGGGCTGTTGACCGGGCGGGTCGACCCCAAGAATCTGACCGCGAGCGGGATACGCCTCGATCTGGTCCGCACCGCTGAGGGACGCACCAACTGGGATCGCGACGGCGCGGCCAAGGACCAGCGAGGCGGCAGCCCGCTGCGGCTGGACGGACTGACCGTGCGCGATGCGCAGGTGCAGTATCGCGACGGCAAGCAGGACCGGCGGCTGACGGTCGCCGTCACGTCCGATGCCAATGGCTTCATCGCCCGTGGGCAGGGTATCGTCCGCGGCGCCGCGGTACGGATTTCGGCCAGCGGAGCGGCGATCACCGCGGGCGGCCAGCCCTGGCCGTTCCGGGCACGGATCGACGGACCGGCGTTGTCGATGACCGCACGCGGGCGGATGGACGCGCCGCTCGACACCGAACGGATGACGCTGGCGGTGACTGCGCAGGCGACCAGCCTGAAACTGATCGACGCGGTGGTCGAGGCGGGGCTGTTCGGCACTCAGCCGGTGCGGCTGACCGCCGACGTGCGGCATGACGGCCCCAAATGGCAGATCGACAATCTGCGCGGGCGGATCGGCCGGTCGGACTTCACCGGGCGGCTGGGTGTCGACAAATCGAGCGGGCGCACGGTGCTGGATGGCCGCATTCATGCGACGCAGCTCGATTTCGACGATCTGGCCGACGATGCCGGCCGCGCGAAGGCCGCGGCGCTGGAACGCGCGGTCGGGCCAAAGGTCGTGCCCAACACCCGCGTCGATATCGAAAAGATCACCTCGACCGACGGCCGGATCGACTTCCGCATCGACCGGATCGTCAGCCGCGAACCCACCGCGATGCGCTCGGCGTCGGGCGTGCTGGTGCTCGATCGCCAGTTGCTGACGATCGAACCGCTGCGCATCGGCCTGGCCCGCGGCACGATCGCCGGCAAGGCGGTGGTCGACCAGCGCGGCGGCCGCAAGACACCAAGCGTCACCCTGGCGCTCGACCTGACCGGCAGCAGCATCGCGGCGCTGGCGGGTGGCGGCGACATCAGCGGGCGGCTCGACGGCCGCGTGCGGCTGACCGGCGTCGGCGAGACGATCCGCAGCGCGGTCGGCCGGTCCAGCGGGCAGATCGGCATCGTCGCGCGCGACGGCGCGTTGCCCGCGAAGATGGCGGCGATGCTTGGCTTCGATGCCGGACGCGCGCTGACGACCGACGATTCGGCGCGCGCGACATTGCG
>DASTEN010000349.1:0-7400 GCA_035709645.1 Sphingomonas sp. | reverse complement strand
ACTGCTCGGAAGCGGCGATGCGACCGGCCTCGTCACCGATCTCGCCGACGAACTCGCCGCCTATGACGAGGCGCTGTCCCTGCGGGAGCGACTGGACCATGTCGCAGCGACGATGGCATGTCACGGATCGGTGCGGGCCGGCCGGATTCTATCGGTCGCCGAAATGAACGCGCTGCTCCGCGAAATGGAAGTCACGCCGCATTCGGGACAGTGCAATCACGGCCGCCCGACCTGGGTGAAGCTGGCCCATGGCGATATCGAAAAGCTGTTCGGACGGAAATGATGGTCAAGACCCCGGCAGAACTCGCGATCCAGCGTCAGGCGGGACGACTGCTCGCGCAGGTGTTCGAGATGCTCGATCGCGTCGAGCTTTCTGGCCTGTCTACGCTGGCGATCAACGATCTCGTCGAGCGCTACATCGTCGACGAACTCCATGCGCGGCCGGCGAGCAAGGGGCAATATGGCTTTGCCTTCGTCCATAACAGCTCGATCAACCAGGTCGTCTGTCACGGCGTGCCGAACGCAGACGAGGTCGTTAGCGACGGCGATATCGTCAATCTCGACATCACTTTGGAAAAGGACGGCTTCATCGCCGATTCGAGCAAGACGTACATGGTCGGCGCGGTTTCGCCTGCGGCGCGACGTCTGGTGAAGACGGCCGAGGACGCGATGTGGAAGGGCATTGGAGCCGTATGTCCCGGCGCAAGGCTCGGCGACGTCGGCGCTGCGATCGAGAAGCATGCGAAGGCGAACGGCTATTCGGTCGTGCGCGAATTCTGCGGTCACGGCATCGGCCGCGAGATGCACGAGGCACCGGACATCCTGCATTTCGGCCGGGCGGGCACGGGGGCGGTGCTGCGCGAAGGCATGGTCTTCACGATCGAACCAATGATCAACCAGGGCACGCGAAAGGTGACGACCAAAGAGGATGGATGGACCGTCGTGACCAACGACGGCAAGCTATCCGCGCAGTTCGAGCATACCGTTGCGGTCACCGCAGACGGCGTCGAGGTTCTGACTCTGCGCAGCGACGAACGGACGATGGCCTGAGGGAACTGAAGGCAAAGCGTTGCCAAGCGAAATCCCCGCTTCGTTCATCCCGTGGAAACCTTTTGCCGGGGCGATGCATTGAACGATCAAACTTCGATTGGTCGCTGAAATGAAGCAGATTGTCCCCGTCGTCCTCGCCCTGATCCCCCTTGCCGCCGTCATTGGTGCGTGCGTGACCTGTCCCTGAGACTTCCTTGCACACGCGTCGGAATCTTTCCGGCCAAAAAAAACAAAAGGCCGCCCGTATCGCTACGGGCGGCCTTTCTGTCTCGACTCGGAAAGAGCGGATCAGCCCTGCTGGGCCTCGCCCTCGTCCGACTGCACTTCGGCAGTCGCGCCCGGCTCGGCGTTGGGATCGTAATCCTCGGTGAAGCCGGCTTCGTCCTTTTCGAACATCGCCGACATCACGTCGACGCCCGATGCCTGCATCTCGGCTTCTTCCGGCGAGCGGGCGACGTTCACCTTGACGGTGACCGACACTTCCGGATGCAGCGCGACGCGGACTTCCGACAGGCCGATCGTCTTGATCGGACGGTCGAGCACGACCTGGCTCTTGTTGACCTTGTGGCCGTCGGCAACCAGCGCCTCGACCAGGTCACGCACCGCGACCGAGCCGTACAGCTGGCCGGTGTTCGACGCCTGACGGATCAGGGTGACGGTTGCGTCCTTGAAGGTCGCCGCTTCCTTCTCGGCTTCGCCGCGACGGTTGGCGTTGTCCGATTCGATCCGCGCACGGTTCGCTTCGAACACCTTCTTGTTGGCTTCATTGGCGCGCAGCGCCTTCTTGCGCGGCAGCAGGAAGTTGCGGGCGAACCCGTCCTTCACCTTCACCACATCGCCGATGGCGCCGAGCTTCTCGACGCGCTCAAGCAGAATGACGTCCATGACTGCTACTTCCTCACTTCACGATGTAGGGCAGCAGGCCCAGGTGACGCGCACGCTTGATCGCCGTGGCGAGCTCGCGCTGCTTCTTTGCGCTCACCGAAGTGATACGCGAAGGGACGATCTTGCCACGCTCGGACACGAAGCCCTGGAGCAGACGGACGTCCTTGTAGTCGATCCGGGGCGCGTCCTTCGCGGAGAACGGGCAGCTCTTGCGGCGGCGGAAAAATGCGCGGGCCATTATGCGGCTTCCTCTTCACGGTCACGACGGGGCGCACGATCGGGGCGGTCACCGCCACGCTCGCCGCGGTCGGCACGACGCTCACGGTCGCGCTCCTGCTTGCGCATCATCACGGTCGGACCCGCTTCATGCTCATCGACCTTCACGGTCATGTAGCGGATGATGTCTTCGTTGATGCCGGCCTGACGCTCCAGCTCGGCAACGGTGTCACCGGGGGCGTCGATCTCGAGCATCACATAGTGCGCCTTGCGGTTCTTCGCGATGCGATAGGCGAGGCTGCGAAGACCCCAGGTTTCGGTCTTGACGACCTTGCCACCCTTGTCTTCGACGATCTTGGTCGCGGCTTCCGCCAGCGCGTCCACCTGCGCCTGTGCCAGGTCCTGGCGCGCAAGGAACGTGTGCTCGTAAAGAGCCATGCGTCTTTCTCACTGTTGGCCGATCGCTGACATGACCCCGTGCCATGCCCCTCCGGCTGTCGTTCGTATTCAAACAGCACAGGGGCGGGGGAGACTGGCTCCTCCGCCCCGGCTGACGGGCCCTTAGCGGATCTCCGTCAAAAGGCAAGCGCCGCCGCTTAGTTGAACACCCCGCCCAGCACCGCGCCGATCACGCCGCTGGCGATGGCAACCAGGACCGCGTCGTTGCCTGACTGCACCCACTGATAGCCGCGGGGCGGGGCGTAGAGGCGGCGGTTCTGGTAGGCGCGCCAGTTGGTGATCTGGCGATAGTTGCGCGCCTCCACCCGGTTGAAACGCTGCCCCTTGTACCACTTCGCCCGATAGCTGGGACGGGCAGGCGCCTTCACCGTGCGCTTCTTCACGACGACGGTACCGTTCGGCTTGTACTTGACGGTCTGCTGCGTCTGGCGGGTCTGGGCGGCGGCGGGCGTCGCGGTCAGGACCGGTGTCGCAACAAGCGAGGTCGCCAGAACTGCGATCATGAAGGTCTTCATCTCAAAATCTCCCGCCTAGATTTTCGCCAGCTGCTGTCGGCGTCGAAAGGCAAGATGGGGCCAGACTGTCCCGCACCTGTGTCAAAGGCTTTGGAATTTGGTGTCGAAGTGTCGCAAAGGGTCAGTATTGCTGACGTTCCGTTCAGCTTGCCCTGCCGTCCCGTCGTCCCTAGTCGGCGCGGCATATTCGCTTTGGAGACGATCATGCGCGCATTCATCTTCCCCGGACAGGGCAGCCAGTCGGTCGGCATGGGCAGCGCGCTCGCCGCCGCCAGTCCGCACGCGCGGGAAGTTTTTCAGGAGGTGGACGATGCGCTCGGCCAGCATCTGTCGAAGCTGATGGCGGACGGTCCCGACAGCGACCTGATGCTGACCGAGAACGCGCAGCCGGCGATCATGGCGAACGCCATCGCGACGCTGCGCGTGCTGGAACGCGAAGGCGGCATCCGTCTGGCCGACAAGGCCGATTTCGTCGCGGGGCATTCGCTGGGCGAATATACCGCGCTGTGTGCGGCGGACGCTTTCGATCTTTCGACGACCGCGCGGTTGCTGAAGCTGCGCGGCCAGGCGATGCAGGCGGCGGTCCCGGTCGGTGAAGGAGCGATGGCCGCAATCCTGGGCGCCGACCGCGACAAGGCGCAGGCGATCGCCGATGCCGCCGCCGAGGGCGAGGTCTGCACCGTCGCCAACGACAACGACCCCTCGCAGGTCGTCATTTCCGGTGCGAAGGCAGCCGTCGAACGCGCCGTGCCGCTGGCCAGGGAGATGGGCGCCAAGCGCGCGATCCTCTTGCCGGTGTCGGCCCCGTTCCACTGCCCGCTGATGCAGCCGGCCGCCGATGCAATGGCGGAGGCGCTGGCGAAGGTCACGCTTCAGGCGCCGCTCGTCCCCGTCTACGCGAACGTGACCGCCGCCCCGGTTACCGACCCCGCCGTCATCGCATCGCTGCTGGTCGAACAGGTCACCGGCATTGTCCGCTGGCGCGAATCGGTGCTGGCGATGGTCGCAGGCGGTGTGCACGACTTCGTCGAACTGGGTGGCAAGGTGCTCGGCCCGATGGTGAAACGCACTGCCCCGGACGCGACGGCGACCAGCGTGGTGACGATGGACGACATCGAAGCGCTGATTAAGGTGCTTTAAGGAGAATTTCAGACCATGTTCGATCTTACAGGCATGACCGCGCTGGTGACCGGCGCATCGGGGGGGATCGGCTCGTCGATCGCCAGGGCGCTCGCTGCTCAGGGGGCGCGGCTGGCCGTGTCGGGATCCAATCTCGACAAGCTTGAGGCGTTTCGCAGCGAACTGGGCGGCGATCATGTCGCGGTGCCGTGCAACCTGTCGAACGCCGCAGCCGTCGATGCGCTGGTGCCGCAGGCGGTGGAGGCGCTCGGTGGGCGGCTCGATATCCTGGTCAACAACGCCGGCGTTACGCGAGACAATCTGGCGATGCGGATGAAGGACGACGAGTGGGATCAGGTGATCCGCGTCAACCTGGAGGCGGCCTTCCGGCTGTGCCGTGCCGCGGCCAAGCCGATGATGAAGGCGCGGTTCGGCCGCATCGTCTCGATCACCTCGGTCGTCGGCGCGACCGGCAATCCGGGCCAGGCGAACTACGCCGCATCGAAGGCGGGTCTCGTCGGAATGTCGAAGGCGCTGGCGCAGGAACTCGCCAGCCGCGGCATCACCGTCAACTGCGTCGCCCCCGGGTTCATCCGTTCGGCGATGACCGATGTACTGCCTGAAGCGCAGAAGACCGCGCTGCTCACGAAGATTCCAGCCGGCGACTTGGGTGCCGGCGAAGATATCGGCGCGGCAGTCGTCTATCTGGCGTCGAGAGAGGCCGGGTACGTCACCGGCCAGACTCTGCACGTCAACGGCGGGATGGCAATGCTATGAGCCTGATCCTGACGCTGACGCTATTGGCCGCTGCCGACGACGGCGCCGTCGTCCGCTGCGCGCTTGCCAAGACGCCGGCGGCCGAACGGTCGGCGATGCAGGCGGCGACGCTGGCATCGGTTACGCGCGGCACGCCACCCAGTGCCGCGACGGATGCGCTGATCGTGAAGCTGCGCCAGCGGGCGGGCGAATGTCAGCCGGGCGGCGGGAACGTCGATTCGCGCGCGGGCGAGGTCGCGGTGGCCAGCCTGGTCGTCGAAACGCTGTCGAACGCGTTGCAGACGCAGGGCGTCGATGTGCTTGCGATCAACGCCCGGCTGACGCGCACCCCGCCGGCCACGCTCGATGCGCTGCTGGCGAAAAAGCGGACCGCTGATGTGGGCGCGATGATGACCGGCCTGCAGGCGGCCGCCGGGCCGAAGGGCAAGACGGCGACCGTGTCGCGCCTGCTGGCCGGATATGCCTTTAACGCGACGCGGCTGGCGAAACTGTTCAAGTCGACTGCGCGGTAGCTATCGCCGCCACTTGCGCGGGCCATGCCTGCGTTCTAGGTGCGTTCAGGAATTCGAATTTCTTAAAGAAGGAACAGGGTATGAGCGAAACCGCCGACCGCGTGAAGAAGATCGTCGTCGAACATCTGGGCGTCGAAGCCGACAAGGTGACCGAGGATGCGAGCTTCATCGACGATCTGGGTGCGGACAGCCTCGACATCGTCGAGCTGGTGATGGCGTTCGAGGAAGAGTTCGGGGTCGAGATTCCGGACGACGCCGCCGAGAAGATCGCCACCGTCAAGGACGCGATCACCTACATCGACGAGCACAAGGGCTGATCGCCCTTGGCACCGCCCGGTTAACGGGCGATGCCACTCGATTTCCAGCGGCTCCCCGTCCCGGGTCCGGGGCCGGGAGCCGTTGTACGTTTGAGCTGATACGGAGAGCTGCATGCGCCGCGTAGTCGTGACCGGGCTGGGCCTGGTGACCCCGCTGGGGGCGGACGTCGAAACCGCCTGGGCCAATATCATCGCGTCCAAATCGGGCGCCGGCACGATCACACGCTTCGACGCGACCGATTTTCAGTCGAATTATGCGTGCGAAGTGAAGCCGGCCGGCCATGAATACGGCTTCGACGCCAGCAAGCGCGTGGATCACAAGATCCAGCGTCAGGTCGATCCGTTCATCGTCTACGGCATCGACGCCGCGGGCCAGGCGCTGGAAGACGCCGGTCTGACCGAAATGAGCGAGGCCGAACGCTATCGCGCGGGCTGTTCGATCGGATCGGGCATCGGCGGCCTGCCCGGCATTGAAAGCGAATCGCTGGTCCTGGCCGAAAAGGGGCCGAAGCGCGTATCGCCACACTTCGTTCACGGTCGCCTGATCAACCTGATCTCGGGTCAGGTCAGCATCAAATACGGCCTGATGGGTCCGAACCATGCGGTCGTCACCGCGTGTTCGACTGGTGCGCATTCGATCGGCGACGCCGCGCGGATGATCGCGATGGACGACGCCGACGTGATGCTGGCGGGTGGTGCCGAGAGCACCGTCTGCCCGATCGGCATCGCCGGCTTCGGCCAGGCGCGGGCACTGTCGACCGGCTTCCGCGACGAACCCTGGCGCGCCAGTCGGCCCTGGGACCAGGGTCGCGACGGCTTCGTGATGGGCGAGGGTGCGGGCGTCGTCGTGCTCGAGGAATATGAGCGGGCGAAGGCGCGCGGCGCGAAGATCTACGCCGAAGTCATCGGCTATGGCCTGTCGGGCGATGCCTATCACGTGACCGCGCCGCATCCCGAAGGGTCGGGCGCGTTCCGGTCGATGGAAATGGCGATGCGCAAGTCTGGCCTGGCGCTGGAGGACATCGACTACATCAACGCGCATGGCACCTCGACGCCGCTTGGCGACGAATTGGAATTGGGCGCGGTCCGCAAACTGTTCGGGTCGGCGCTCGACGGCCTGAGCATGTCGTCGACCAAGTCGGCGATCGGCCACCTGTTGGGTGGTGCCGGTGCCGTCGAGAGCATCTTCTGCATCCTGGCGATGCGGGACGGCATCGTGCCGCCGACGCTGAACCTCGACAACCCGAGCGAGAATTGTGCCGGCGTCGATCTGGTCCCGCACACCGCCAAGAAGCGTCAGGTCAAGGCGGTGCTGAACAATTCGTTCGGCTTCGGCGGTACTAACGCCTCGCTGGTGATGCGGGCGATCTAAACTTCACGAACCGCCATCTCCATTCGGGCTGAGCTTGTCGAAGCCCTGCCCTTCTTCTTCGAGGGAGAAAGACAGTGCTTCGACAGGCTCAGCACGACCGGGGAGGGAGCATTGCGTAAGCTTGGGTGTCTCGGACTGCTGGTCGCTCTTGCGGCGATCGCGGGCGTCTTTCTGGCTG
>DASTEN010000348.1:0-2433 GCA_035709645.1 Sphingomonas sp. | reverse complement strand
CGTAGAGGCGACGGTGCAGGTCAACGACGCGCGCAAGCGGGCGATGGGGCGCAAGGTCATCAAGGCGATGGGCGGCGAAGCGCGCGGCAAGACGGTCGGCGTGCTCGGTCTCACCTTCAAGCCCGACACCGACGACATGCGCGACGCTCCCAGCCTGGCGCTGATCCAGGCGTTGCAGGATGCCGGCGCGACCGTGAAGGCCTATGATCCCGAGGGCGTCGAGCAGGCGCGGCCGCTGTTGAATAACGTGGAATTCGCCGCATCGCCCTATGCCGCGGCCGAAGGTGCGGACGCGCTGGTGATCGTGACCGAATGGGCGGCGTTCCGTGCGCTCGACCTGGCGCGGATCGCCAAGTCGATGAGCGATCCGGTGCTGGTGGACCTGCGCAACATCTATCCGCCCGAAGAAGCGGCGCGGGCGGGCCTGAAGCTGACGGGTATCGGCAAGGGTTGAGCCCCCTCCCCCCGCCACATTCTCGTACCGGCGGGGTGACCGGGCCGCGCGTTCCGACGACTTGGCGCGCTGAACTCCCGCCTGAGCGGGGGCGCGGTGGCGTGATCTGCGCTGCACGATCCGCCGCAAAGTCTTGGTTTTCGGGGCATCGATCCGATATCGGGGCCTACCGATGACGGCTTCCGCCCCTCAGCGCCCCGCCTGGCGGTCGGCATCCCAACGTCTGTTCGCAGGCGTGCTGGCGCTGCTGTTCGCCTGGCACGCGACGCCCGTTGCGGTGCCGGTGGCGACCGCTGCACCGGTCGTCCACATCGCGAGCGCGACCCCCGCCGTCACGAACCTGCGCGACGGTGCCAAGCTTGGCCAGCCCGCCGCCCGCCTGAATGCGGCGCGTACGCACGCCGGCCCGGACGGTGCCGCACCGCCCACGCTGCCGCCGCTGACCATCCATATCGGCGCGCCCGCGCCGACGGCCCGTGCCGGCTGGGTGGCGCGGCAGGCGCCTGCCCTGCCCCGCCGGACCGGCGACCTTTATTCCGCCCGCGCGCCCCCGCGCCGATCCTGATCCGCCACTTTCGACATCCATCCGCGCCGCCCTCCCGCGGCGCCGCGCGCATGTGCGCGCCGATCAGGACCGACATTTCATGCAAGATACCATCGACACCACGATCCGCGACCGTATGGCGGCGCTGCTCGACCGGCACCCCGACCTCAGCCAGCCCGAATTGAACGAGGTCATCGACTTCCTGGCGCGCGGGCCGATCCTCGACCGGGGCATGCTGCGTGGCGACCCGGCCTATGCCGCGACGATCGCGGCGATTCAGGCCGAGCACAAACGCCATTTCCGGGCAGGCATCCCGCAGACCCTGGCGGTGATCGCACTGATCATCGTTCCGCTCGCGCTGATGCTGTGGGTCGCCGTCCGCTACGGCTGATCGACCCGGGCGGCGGGGTCGTCCCCGCCGCCCGCTACGTCAGGGCACTGCGCCTTCGGCCATCAGCGCATCGTCCTTCTGCGCGGCACGGATATAGGCCGGACGGTCGGTCAGCCGCGCCGCATAGTCGGCGAAGGCGGCACGCTTGGGCAGCCAGCCGAACTGCGATCCCCACAGGATGTGCGACCCGACATAGACGTCGGCCGCGGTGAAACGGTCGCCCGCGATATGATCGCGGTCCGACACCGCCTGCTCCAAAGCATCGATCACCGTATCGAAACTGCCATAGCCGACCATGCGCGACTGTTCGGGGGTCACGACGATTCCGCGGGCCCGCTCGGTCGCGGCGGACTCCAGCGGGCCGGCGGCGAAGAACAGCCAGCGATAATAGTCCGCTCGATCGGCCGGCACCGGCGCCAGCCCGGCCTCCGGAAACGCATCGGCCAGATAGGCGCAGATCGCGGCACATTCGGTGACGGTGTGCCCGCGGTGAACGACGGCGGGCACCTTTCCCATCGGATTGATCGCGCGGTACGCATCGGACTTCATGCCCGAGGCATAGTCGAGCACGACCGTTTCGTACGCGGCGCCGACCTCTTCGAGCATCCAGCGGACGATCCGACCACGTGACTGCGGGTTGGTGTAGAACGTCAGCTCGTGCATCGTGTCCGTGCCGCTCACAGCAGCTGCTTGAACAGCGCGAGCTGGCGCGCCCACGCCTTTTCCGCCTGCTCGGCATTGTACACCTTGCTGTCGGGCACGGTCCAACCATGTTGCGCCGGGTAGACCTCGATCTCGGCCGGCAGCTTGGCCGCGGCGAAGGCGGCGCGCACCGTCTCCTTTTCCTGCGGATTGCGTGCATCGTCGTTCTGCGCGACCGCGATCAGATAGCCACCCTTCATCTGGCCGATCAGCAGGTGCGGGCTGTCCGGCTTGTCGGTCGCCAGACCGCCGCCGTGGAACGTCGCGCCGGCCCGGATGCGCTTGGGGTGCGCAGCGGCGGTGTAGAGCACCATCGGTCCGCCCATGCAGTATCCGGTGGTC
>DASTEN010000347.1:0-2995 GCA_035709645.1 Sphingomonas sp. | reverse complement strand
CTCGCCGCCGACGATGCGCGCGTCCTGTTCGGTGATGTCGGCTCCCATCATCCGCAGCGCGGCTCGGGCCGGCGCCGGCGGCGGAGAGTTACCTCAAGGCCGATCTGATCCTTGAAGCGGCGCGGGCGACGGGAGCGGACTGTATCCACCCAGGCTACGGCTTCCTGTCCGAGCGCGAGAGCTTTGCGCGGGCCTGTGCCGAGGCGGGCATCGCCTTCGTCGGGCCACCGCCCAATGCCATCGCGGCGATGGGCGACAAGATCGAATCGAAGAAGCTGGCGAAGGACGCCGGCGTCAACGTCGTCCCCGGCTATCTGGGCGAGATCGCGGATACCGACGAAGCGGTGCGAATCGCATCCGACATCGGCTATCCGGTGATGATGAAGGCGAGCGCAGGCGGCGGCGGCAAGGGCATGCGGCTTGCCTGGTCCGAACAGGACGTGCGCGAAGGCTTCGAAGCGACGAAGCGCGAGGGGCTGGCGAGCTTCGGCGACGACCGCGTCTTCATCGAGAAGTTCATCGAAAGCCCGCGGCACATCGAGATCCAGGTGCTGGGCGACCAGCATGGCACCATCCTGTACCTCGGCGAGCGCGAATGCTCGATCCAGCGGCGCCACCAGAAGGTGGTCGAGGAAGCGCCGTCACCCTTCGTCAGCCCAGAGATGCGCCGCAAGATGGGTGAGCAGGCCGTCGCGCTGGCTCGCGCCGTCGGTTATTACTCGGCGGGCACGGTCGAACTGATCGTGTCGGGCGCGGACACTACCGGCGACGCCTTCTATTTTCTCGAGATGAACACGCGCCTCCAGGTCGAGCATCCGGTGACCGAGGCGGTGACCGGCATCGATCTGGTCGAACAGATGATCCGCGTTGCGGCGGGCGAAAAACTGGCGTTCGGCCAGGACGACATCCGGCTCAACGGCTGGGCGATCGAAAACCGGGTGTATGCGGAGGATCCGTATCGCGGCTTCCTGCCGAGCACCGGGCGGTTGGTGACCTACCGTCCGCCGGCCGCGGTCGAGACGCCGTACCAATCAGCCGTCATTGCGAGCGAAAATGAGGTGCACGATCGTGAGCCCTACACCCGCGTCGACGATGGCGTGCGGGAAGGCGGCGAGGTCAGCATGTTCTACGACCCGATGATCGCCAAGCTGGTGACCTGGGCGCCGACCCGCGAAGCCGCGGCGGATGCGCAGATCGCCGCGCTGGATGCGTTCCGGATCGAGGGAATCGGCCACAACGTCGATTTCCTGTCGGCGATCATGCAGCACGCGCGCTTCCGCTCGGGGGCGTTGACGACCGGCTTCATCGCCGAGGAATACCCCGATGGCTTCCACGGCGCGCCGGCGTCGACGGCGCTGCTCGGGAAGCTGGCGGCGGTCGCGACCTTGCTCGATCTGGATCGGGCGACCCGTTCAGCCGACATATCCGGCCAGCTCGGCGGGCCTGTCGCGATCGACGAAACGCGGGTGGTGACGATCGGTGACGACCGTTTCGAAGTTCGCGTCGATCGGCAGGACGATGGATCGCTGGTCACGGTGTCACCCGACGGGCCGTCGTTCACCATCCGGCAGCGCTATCGCCCTGGCGAACCGCTGGCCACAGCCGTCGTCGACGGTCAGCCGTTCCATGTCGGCGTGACGCGGGATCGTGGCGGCTATCGCCTGACGGCGCACGGCGCAACGCATCGCGTCCGGGTGTATCCGGCCCATATCGCCGCGCTGGCGAAGCACATGATCGAAAAGGTGCCGCCGGATACGTCGAAGCTGTTGCTGGCGCCAATGCCCGGCCTGCTAACCCGCATCGACGTCGCCGCCGGCGACAGCGTCGAGGCTGGGCAGCCGATCGCGGTGATGGAGGCGATGAAGATGGAGAATATCCTTCGCGCCGAACGTGCAGGCACCGTGAAGACGGTCAATTTCGCGGCGGGCGACAGCGTCGTCGTCGATGCCGCCATCGTCGAATTCGAATGATTGGAGAGGTTCATGCGTAACATCGATCACGTGATCGCCGGCAGCGGCGGCGCCGGGGCCAGCCGTTTCGGGGACGTCTTCGACCCGAATAGCGGCCAGGTGCAGGCGCGCGTCGGCCTGGGCACGGCGGCGGACCTGGAACGGGCGGTGGCGGCGGCAAAGGCCGCGCAGCCCGCCTGGGCCGCGACCAATCCGCAGCGCCGCGCACGCGTCCTCTTTAAGTTCAAGGAACTGGTCGAGGCGAACATGGACGCGCTCGCCCACACGCTGTCATCCGAACACGGCAAGGTCATCGCCGACGCCAAGGGCGATATCCAGCGCGGCCTCGAAGTGATCGAATTCGCCTGCGGCATCCCGCACGTCCTGAAGGGCGAATACACCCAGGGCGCCGGCCCCGGCATCGATGTCTATTCGATGCGGCTGCCCGTCGGTATCGGTGCGGGCATAACCCCGTTCAACTTCCCGGCGATGATCCCGATGTGGATGTTCGGCGTCGCCATCGCCTGCGGCAATGCCTTCATCCTGAAACCCAGCGAGCGTGACCCGTCGGTGCCGGTGCGCCTCGCTGAACTGATGCTGGAGGCGGGCGCCCCGGAGGGCATCCTGCAGGTCGTGCATGGCGACAAGACGGTGGTCGACGCAATCCTCGACCATCCGGCGATCGGCGCGGTCAGCTTCGTCGGGTCGTCCGACATCGCCCATTATGTCTACAAGCGCGGCGTCGCGGCGGGTAAGCGCGTGCAGGCGATGGGCGGGGCCAAGAACCACGGCATCGTCATGCCCGACGCCGATCTCGACCAGGTGGTTGCCGATCTGGCCGGTGCGGCGTTCGGATCGGCGGGCGAGCGCTGCATGGCGTTGCCGGTCGTGGTGCCGGTCGGCGACAAGACCGCCGACCGCTTGCGCGAAAAACTGATCCCCGCGATCAGTGCGCTGCGCGTCGGCGTATCGACCGATCCCGATGCGCATTACGGCCCGGTCGTCAACGCCCAGCACAAGGCGCGGGTCGAGGGCTGGATCGCCAA
>DASTEN010000346.1:0-3306 GCA_035709645.1 Sphingomonas sp. | reverse complement strand
AGGGGGCGGTGCCTATCCCCCCACCGGGATCCCCGGCAGCGACTTCGATGTGCGTATGGTCAGCGACGTCTTCACGTGGCTGACGTTCGGCGCCGGGGTCAGCTGGGTCGTCAGCAATTCCTGGAAACTGCGCAGGTCGGTTGCGACGATTTTCAGGATGAAGTCGATCTCGCCGTTCAGCATGTGACATTCGCGGACTTCGGGAATCGTCGCGACATGCTGTTCGAACGCGGTCAGATCCGCCTCCGCCTGGCTTTTCAGGCTGACCATCGCAAAGACGGTGATGGTGTAGCCGAGGCTCGCCGGGTCGAGTGCGGCGTGATAGCCCTGGATCGCGCCGGCTTCCTCCAGCGCGCGCACGCGGCGCAGGCACGGGGGGGCGGTCAGCCCGACCCGTTCCGCCAGATCCACATTGGTCATCCGCCCGTCTTCCTGAAGAAGACCCAAAATCTGTCGATCGATGCGATCGAACGCCATAGCCGCCCCATTTATTCTATCATTCGTTCCCGCTACGATAAGAATATTACGCCGGAACGCAATTGTCTCACATTCGGACGGACGCAAATTACACCCGAATTCGCTGTTTCCATTCGCGAGTCCCGGGGGTTAAAGATTCCTTACTCCCGCCGCCGCCGCGCCGGGACCGGGATTTACCTCTTTGCGCTTCGACGACGTTCTCGGCACGGTACGGACCATCGACCTGACGACGGCGTCGGCCGCGCAGGCGGCGTGGCGCCAGATCGTCGATCTGGTGGGCCGCGGCCGTGCGCCGGCGGACGACTGGGCGCTGTCGACGCTGGGCGCCATCCGCGACCGGGTGCCGGTGACCGCGCGCGCGGCAAGCGCGCGGGCGCTGTACGGTGCGCCGGTTCCGCCAGCGCTGGTGCGACTGCTCGCGACCGACGACATCGCGGTCGCCGCGCCGGTTCTGCGGTTCGCGACGCTGTCCGACGCTGACTGGACCGATCTGTTGCCTGCGCTGACGCCTGCCGGCCGCGCGGTGCTGCGCCATCGCCGCGACGTGAGCGAGGGGGTGCGCCGCGCCCTCGAAAGCTTCGGATCGGTCGATTTCGTTCTGGCGGGCGAAGTTGCGCCGGTCGCCGTGGAACAGCCCGTCGCCGACCCGCAGCCGGCCGGAGATCCGGCACCGGCACCAGCGATGGTCGAGGACAGCGGACCGTTCCTTTCGCTCGGCGCGATTGCGAAGGCGCTGCCGATCGTCGCCGAGGCACGGCGGCGCGAGAACGACAACGAAGCGCCGGTCGCCGACGGCGGCGTGTTCCGCATCGCCGATGTCGTCGCCCGGATCGAGGCGTTTCAGAAGCGCAAGGACGACGCCCCCCGCACCGCCCCGGCCCCCGGTATCGCGACCCGCGAAGCTTTTCGCTTCGAAACCGATCCGACCGGGGCGATCCGCTGGGTCGACGGAACGGCGCGCGAAGCCATCCTGGGCACATCGATCGCGGTGCCCGCGCGACCGGCGCACGCGGGCGTCGACGGTATAGCGGCGGGCGCCTTCCGCCGACGCGCGCGATTTGCCGACGCGCATCTGGTCGTGGGCGGCACCGGGCCTGCCGCCGGACGCTGGCTGATGACTGCGATGCCGTTGTTCGATCCGGCCAGTGGTCGCTTCACCGGGTATCGCGGCAGCGCCCGCCGCCCGCAGCGGCACGAGGCGCCGGCCCCGTTGCCGGCACGCGCACCCGCCCCGGCGGCGGATTCGCTGCGCCAGCTGGTGCATGAACTGCGTACCCCGACCAACGCGATCGCCGGTTTTTCCGAGATGATCGAGTGCGAGATGCTGGGACCGGTCGATCCGGTCTATCGCGATCAGGCCGCGACGATGCGCGACGACGCGCACCGCCTGCTGTCGGCGATCGACGATGTCGACGTCGCCGCCCGCGTCGCCGGCGGGGCGCTGCCGCTCGATCCCGAACCGATCGCCGTCGCGCCGATGCTCCACCGGCTGGCCGCCGACCTGCACCTGCTGGCCGAATCGCGCGGTGCGCCGGTGCCGGTCATCGCCGACGAAGTAGCCGTCGTCGCCGACGCCCGCGCGCTGGACCGGATCGTCTCCCGCCTGCTCGGCACCGCGATCGGTGCGGCGGCGATGGGTGAGGAGATCGCGGTCCACGCCGATGCCGAAGCGGGCGGTCGCGTCGCGATATCGATCACCCGCCCGGTGGCGTTCGACGCCTATCCCGGCGACCGCATCCTGTCGGTCGACGACGAGGACAGCCCGGCCAGCCTGCTGGGGGTCGGCTTCTCGCTGCGGCTGGTCCGCAACCTGACGCGCGCGATCGGCGGGGCGTTCGACATCGGGGACCGCGCGATGACGCTCCACCTGCCGGCGGCGGACGCCGATACGATGGGGCATACCGCTTCGTCCTGAGGCACGCTAACAAGGGCGCGATGACATTTCGCCCGCCCGTGCCGACGCTCGATCGTTTCGTCCGTTGGCCCGCGGATTTCGGACAGCGCTTCACCATCTGCGTCGATACCGAGGAGGAATTCGACTGGTCGCGCCCATTCTCGCGCGAGAACCGCGCGGTGACGACGACCGCGGCTATTCCGGCGGCGACGCGGCGCTTTGCCGACCTAGGTGCGGCGCTGACCTTTCTGGTCGATCACCCGATCGCCACCGATCCCGCCAGCATCGCCGCGATCGGTCAGGCGCTGGCCGATGGCGGTGCCGCGGTCGGCAGCCAGCTGCACCCTTGGGTCAATCCGCCGTTCGACGAAGCGGTGACCGTCGCCAACAGCTATCCCGGTAACCTGCCCGCGGCGCTGGAGGCGGCAAAGCTGGATGTGCTGGGCGCGGCGATCACGTCGGCGTTCGGGGTGGTGCCGCGAATCTATCGTGCGGGCCGCTATGGCATCGGGGCGAACACGCACGGGCTGCTGGCGGCTCGCGGTTATGTGGTCGACAGTTCGATGCGCGCGCGGTTCGACTATTCGGCGCAGGGCGGGCCGGATTTCTCGCGAATCGGCAACGACGCCTTCGTGACCGATCAGAGCGGCCTGATCGAGCTGCCGCTGACGACGGTCGACACAGGAGTGCTGCGGGGGGCAGGGGGGGCGCTCTACCGCGCGATGGCGCACGTACCCCGCGGGCGCGGCGTGCTGGCGCGCACAGGGTTGCTGAACCGCGTCGCGCTGACGCCAGAGGGCATTCCGCTGCGTGAGGCGCTGGAGGCGGTGCGGGTCGTCGTCGGTGAAGGCCTGCCGCTGCTCAACTTCTCGTTTCATTCACCGACGCTGGTCGCGGGATACACGCCGTACGCACGCGATGCGGCCGGAGTCGCA
>DASTEN010000345.1:0-2877 GCA_035709645.1 Sphingomonas sp. | reverse complement strand
CAGTGGTTCTGGACCAGGATCTCGCCCGACAGGACACCGCGCAGCGTATCCATCGCGATGTTGCGCGTCGGCGGTTCGCCGCCGTCCGCCTCATATTTGTCCCAGCGCCGCTTGTAGTCCGCCGCCTGTGCCCAGGTCGCGCGGTCGACCGCGACATTGCCCATGCGCGTCGACGGCTGGCGCCCCTTGCCGCCATAGACGCGCTTGGGGTTCTCGCCACACGCCATCTTGAGACCGTAGGGCGCGCCGGGGAACTTCATCCCCTGCATCGTGCGGGCGTAGACGTTCTTCAGCGTGACCGACCGCCCGCCGAACAGGTTGGCGGAGCCGGGCAGGATCTGGAGCGTGGTCACGCCGCCGTTGGCGAGAGCGCGGCTGAAGCCCGGGTCCTGCGGCCAGACGCTGTGTTCGGCCCAGACGTCGGCGGTGACCGGGCCGGTCGCTTCGTTCCCGTCCGAATGCGCCTGCACGCCGGGGGAGGGGTAGTCGCCCAGATGGCTGTGGATGTCGACGATACCGGGTGTCACCCACTTGCCGGTCCCGTCGATGACGGTCGCGCCGGCCGGGGCTTCGACCGATTGCCCGACCGCGACGATCTTGCCGTCGGCGAACAGCACCTGCCCGTTTTCGAACCGACCGCCCTCGCCATCATAGACGGTGACGTTGCGGACCAGCGTCGGCACGCCCGGATAGGGGCGGTAGGTGGAGGGGAAGGGATTGCGGTCGTACGGCTTGCCCGGCTGCTTCGCAGACGTCGAGGAGGCCGTTTTCGCCTCCTCCTTCTGCCCGCAGGCGACGAGCGCGGACGCAGCGAGCAGCGCGGCGCCCAGGCGCAAGATTGGACGGTTCATGATGGCCCCTCTTTTTTTTATCGTGTGGCGCAAGGGTAGGGCGGGGCAACCCATCGTTTCAAGCACGAAACGTAGAAGCTGTCCGTGATACGACCGCCGGTGCCCAAGGCATACTGTGCCCCCGCAGAGGCGGGGGCCCACGGGGCCGAGCGACGACCTCGATAACCCTGGGTCCCGCCTGTGCGAGAGCACGGCGGACGTTAATGCAGCGTGGGCGCAGCCTCGCCCGTCGCGCGCACCTTCGCGCCCGCCGCGGCGAGGGCGAACACGACCAGTGCGGCATAGCAGGCCGCCGGGACGATGAAGGCGGTCGCGTAACTGCCGGTCGCACCCGAAACGAGGCCGGTCAGCGGCGGGATGACGGCCCCGCCGACGATCGAGAAGCACAGGAAGCCCGACGTCGCTTCCTGGCTGGCGGTCGAACGCTCCAGCGTCAGCGTGAAGATGACCGGGAACATGATCGAATTGAACAGCCCCATCGACAAGGCGGCGAAGCCCGCACCGACGCCGCCTACGAACAGGACGTAGCTTGCGATGCCGACGTTGATCGCGGCGAACACCGCCAGCAGCCGGGCCGCGGGGAAGCGGGTCAGCAGCGCCGACCCGACGATCCGCCCGACCATCGCGCCCCCCCAGTAGAAGGACACGGCCTTTCCGGCCTCCAGCAGCGACACACCCGCCACGCCGTCGCTGCCCATTGCCAGCCCCAGCAGCGGTACGCCGAACGCGGCGTCCGACCGGCCCCAGATCGCATCGGAATTGAGGAACAGCGCCATTTGCGTGCCGATCGCCACTTCGGCACCGACGTACAGGAAGATGCCGAGCCCCCCGAGCACCGCCCAGCGGGATGCCAGCGCTTCGGAAATCGCGGCGCCGAACCCCCTGGGTGCAGCGCTGTCCGGGGCGGCGGCGGCGACCAGCTCGCGCATCGCGAAGAAGAACAGCAGCAACAGGACGAGCAGACCCGCGATCCAGAAGAACGCACGGTCGATGCCGCCGAGCGCGGTCTGGCGTACGGCCTCGGTAATGACGGTGCCTTCCTTCACCTCGACGCCCTTCAGGAACAGCGTCGCGCCGATCCATGGGCCCAGGAAGGTTCCAAGGCTGTTGAACGCCTGGCTGAACGTCAGGCGGAAATGGCTGCGCTCCGGCGTGCCAAGCACCGCCGCAAGAGGGTTCGCCGCAACCTGCAGGATCGTGATCCCGCTCGCCAGGACGAACAGGCCCAACAGCACCAGCGTGTAGATCGCCGCGTTGGCCGCACCCAGCATGATCAGGCAACCGGCGATCATCAGCGTGAGTGCGATGAGGACGGTCGGCACAGACTTGCGGCGGCTGAGCAATGCGGCGGCCGGAAAGCTCATCACGCCGTATGCAATGAAGAAGGCGGACGCACTGAGTTGCGCCTGCAGATCGGTCAGCGCGAAGATGCCCTTCACCGCGGCGACCAGCGGGTCGATCAGCGACGTGATGAAGCCCCATGCGAAGAACAGCGTGGTCACGGTGGCGAACGCCGCCGTCGTATTGGCCCCCGCCTGGGGTGCCGGCCGTGTCGTCATCTCGCCCACTCCGCTGTAACCGTTTTCATTGGAAATGTCGGTTCGTCTGTAGAGGCTTGCTGGCGGGCCGCAAGGGGGGCTGTCTGTCCTCCTCCGCTGCAAGGGGAGGCGGCAGCGCGAAGCGCTGACGGAGGATTGTCGCCCTATCCGGATAGCTGGTCAGCCCTCCATCGGACCTGCCGCCCGCCACCTCCCCTTGAAAGGGGGGGATTGATGCGTTGACCTCTGCCACACGTCCCCCCATCACACGCCCATGACCGATTTCACCGCCACGCGTGCACTGTTTCACCTGCCGGCCGGCGTCACCTATCTCGACGGGAACTCGCTGGGGCCGCTGCCGATCGCGGCGCAGGATCGTGCGCGCCGGGTCGTGTTCGATGAATGGGGAGAGATGCTGATCCGCGGCTGGAACGCCGCCGGCTGGATGGCGGCGCCGGGCCGGGTCGGCGACCGCATCGCCCGGCTGA
>DASTEN010000344.1:0-7128 GCA_035709645.1 Sphingomonas sp. | reverse complement strand
ATGGCCGCGGAGAACACGGTCGAGGAGGTTATGCCGTCCGAAGGCGCCGCGACCGAGGACGAGGCAGCCAATGTCGCCGACGCGAATGCCAACACCGCGACCGGGGCGATGACAACCAGCCCTGCGGATACCGCGAAGCTGGAGCGAGACTATCTCGGCAAATGGGTCGGTGTCGAAGGCATGGTGTTGAACGTCGCGGCCAAGCCGGGCGGTGGCGTCACGCTGGACATGCGGTGGGGCTTGGACGCCGACATGGCGGGCAAGTTCGACGGGTCGGTGACTGCCGAAGGCTTGCGGTTCATGCGGAACGGTGTGGCGGAAACCGCGGTCTTCACCGACGGAGACGCAACGGGCCTGAAGTGGCTGGCGGGCAAGAAGACCTGCCTGACCGTCAAATCGGGCGAAGGCTATTGCCGTGACTGACGCAGCGGTGGGCGGCACCGCCCGCCTGCTGGGGTTTGCAGGATTGCTTCCGCCGGTCGCGGCGATCGTAATGATCGCGTTGGGCTGGTACCCCGCCGCCGCCATTCTGTTCATCTACCCCTTGCTCATCCTGAGTTTCCTTGGCGGTGCATGGTGGGGGTTCGCGATGATGGCCGGCGTCGATCAACCCCGGCTCGCCGTCGTGGCGGTTATGCCCAGCCTGATCGCGCTGGCGCTTCAGCTGGGCTTCTATCTGGTACCGCGTCCCGGCTGGCTTCTGGTCGTGACCGGTACCGCACTGATGTTGACGCTGCTGGTGGATCGCGGCCTGACGCGTCGGGGTCTGACACCGGTCGGCTGGATGGCGTTGCGCATTCCGCTGTCCCTCGGGCTGGGCGCGTTGACCATATTGGGCGCCGTGGTGATCGAAACCTACGTCCCCTACGGCTGATCAGGCTGCATCTGTGGGCGACATAGTGGTCAGCAACCAGTCACGAAACACCGACATCGCCGCTGTCGGCACGCGGGTCTTTAGCCGAGTCAGCCAATAGCGGCCGGTATGGATAGCGGTGTCGAATGGTACGACCAGCGCGCCGGTCGTCAGCGCATCGCCAAACATCGCCGCGGGCAATAGGGCGACGCCCGTGCCCGCCATCGCGGCAGCGGCCATCGTGACCGACGAATCGACCATCGGCCCGGTCAGCGGCGGCGCGGCCGTGTGCGCGTGATCGAACCAGCGCGGCCATTCGTCGGCGCGATAGGAGCGCAACAGCGTCTCGCGTCCGAGATCGGCCGGCGCCGCCAGCCGCTCGGCAATCATCGGGGCCGTCATCGGCGTCAGCGGTGCGCCGATCAGCGCATCGGCCTCCGCGCCGTGCCAGGCGCCGTCCCCGAACCGGATCGCATAATCCAATCCCTCCCCCGCCAGATCGACCCTATTGTTGTGGGTCCGCAGCCGCACGTCGACGAACGGATGCGCCACCGCGAAATCAGCGAGGCGGGGAAGCAGCCAGCCGACCGCGAACGTGCCGACCACGCCTAGCGCGAGCGGTTCGCGCATCCGCCCGCCTTGATAGCGGTCGAGCGCGAGCGCGATCCGATCGAAGCCGTCGGCCAGGATCGGGACCAACGCTGCGCCCTCATCGGTCAGCGCCAGCCCGCGCGGCAGGCGTCGGAACAGGCGCACGCCCAGCAGCGCCTCGAGCCGGTTGACCTGATGGCTGACCGCCGCCTGACCGACGCACAGCTCCAGGCCGGCACGGGTGAAGCTGAGGTGGCGCGCCGAGGATTCGAACGCGCGGAGCGCATTGAGCGGCAATTGCGCACGATCCATCCTAGACCCCAAATTTTGTACTGGCAGGTTCGAGATATGATCGATTGTGCCCTGCCCCGCCACCCTGCACCTTTTCGCCATCGTAAGGGGATCATTGGCATGGAACGACGGACATTTCTGACAAAGGCGGGGGCAGGCGCGGTCGCAACGTTACTGGCGCCGGGCCTGACATTCGCCGCTTCGCGCGCGCATTTCGGCGGAGCGAGGCTGGCCGCGTCGATCGGCGCGGCGGAACGGCGCTCGGGCGGGCGACTGGGTGTCGCGATACTCGACCTGGCGACCGGCGAGCGCTTCGCACACCGTGGCGGCGAGCGTTTCGCGATGTGCAGCACCTTCAAATTTCCTTTGAGTGCGGCGGTGCTGGCGGCGGCGGATGCGGGCAGATTAAGGCTCGACCGCGCCGTTCGGATTCCGATGGGGCCCCTTCCCGCGAATTCGCCGGCGGTCGAAAAGCGCCAGGGCGGAACGATGACGGTCGATCAGCTTTGCGCCGCAACGATGACGCTCAGCGACAATGCTGCCGCGAACCTGTTGCTGCCGCTGATCGGTGGCGTCGACGGTTTCAACGCCTCTGTCAGGCGGCTGGGCGACCGCACGACGCGGTTGGACCGGCACGAACCAGAACTCAACACCGCGATCCATGGCGACGACCGCGACACCAGCACGCCGGATGCGATGATGAACACGATGCGCGCGATGCTGTTTGGCCCGGCGCTGTCTTCCGCGGCACGGGCGAAGCTTATCGGCTGGCTGGTCGCCAACACGACCGGTAGCACGCGGTTGTGCGCCGGGCTGCCGCGCGGCTGGCGGGTCGGCGACAAGACCGGCAGCGGTGCCAACGGCACCTACAACGACGTCGCAGTCGTTTGGCCCGCGGCGACGCGCAAGCCCGTGCTGATCGTCTGCTACCTGACCGGTGCGGCGGTCCCCCAGGCCGCCGCCCATGCGATCCACGCCGATGTCGCACGCGCCGTGGCTGCGGCGATCGTCTGAAAACAGCGCAGCGGGGTCAGGTAGCGGTATTCGCTGCCTGACCCCGCGTCGACCAGAGCGACCAGAGGATGCCGGCGCCGAGGATGCCCATCGTCACCGTCAGCGACAGCAGCGGCGGGATCTTGGCGATGCCCAGTGCATCGGCGGCAAAGATTTTCGACCCGATGAAGATCAGTACCGCCGCCATCGCATATTTCAGGTACTGGAAGCGATGGATTGCCGCTGCCAGCGCGAAGTACAGCGCGCGCAGGCCAAGGATCGCGAATATATTCGACGTGTAGACGATGTACGGGTCGGTCGTGATCGTGAAGATCGCCGGGACCGAATCGACCGCGAAGACGATGTCGGCGGCCTCGATCAGGATCAGCGCGACGGCGAGCGGCGTCAGCCACGTCTTGACCCGACCGGTCGCGGGATCGGGTTCGCGGATGATGAAGTGATCGCCCTCGATCCGGTCGGTCACCGGCAGATGCCTGCGCACGAACTTCAGCACCGGATTATCGCCGACCGACGCTTCCTTGCCGACCGTGAACAGCAGGCGGATGCCAGTTACCACCAGGAACGCGGCGAACACGTAGAGCACCCATTCGAACCGCTCAACCAGCGCCGCGCCCGCCGCGATCATGATCGCGCGCAGCACGATCACGCCCAGGATGCCCCAGAACAGCACGCGATGCTGATATTCTCGCGGTACGCCCAGATAGGTGAAGATCATCGCGATGACGAAGATGTTGTCCATCGCCAGCGTCTTTTCGACCACGAAGCCGGTCAGATAGGCAACGCCCGATTCCTGCCCCATCCACCACCAGATGCCGCCGCCCCATAACAGGCCAAAGGCGATGTAGAAGGCGGAAAGCTTCAGGCTTTCCTTGACCCCGATCTCGTGATCCTTGCGGTTCAGCACACCGAGGTCGAAGACCAGCAATGCGATCACCACGCCCAGGAAACCGAGCCACATCCAGATCGGCTTGCCGAGAAAGGCTTCGGTCAGCAGCTCCATTCGTCGTCCCTATTCATCGATCCGCAGCGGGAACGACCGGACGCCAAATGGGATGCATCAGGGGTTTACCGGCAATACTTACTTACAATTCCCGCGGATCGCCCGGCAAATGGCGGGGAAACGACCGCGCGAACGCGCGCTAATCACGCGGCCCGACGCATCTCCAGCCGGCCCCAGATTTCGACCAGCGCCTGCGTCAGTTCGATCATCATCGCCTCGTCGTGCGCCGGGCCGGGCGTGAAGCGCAGGCGCTCGGTGCCGCGCGGCACGGTCGGATAGTTGATCGGCTGAACGTAGACGCCGTATTCGGCCAGCAGGATGTCGCTGATCCGCTTGGCCTTCACCGGATCGCCCACCATCAGCGGCACGATGTGCGTGGTCGTCGGCAGGACCGGCAACCCGGCATCTTCGAACAGCGACTTCAGCTTGGCGGCGGCCGCCTGCTGGCCGTCGCGCTCGACACTCGAACTTTTCAGATGGCGGACGCTGGCCAGCACGCCCGCGACCAGGACCGGCGACAGGCTGGTGGTAAAGATGAAGCCCGGCGCATAGCTGCGGATGACATCGATGATCGTGCGATCGGCGGCGATATAGCCACCCATGACCCCGAACGCCTTGCCCAGCGTCCCCTCTATCACCGTGATCCGGCTGGCCGCGTCGTCGCGCTCGGAGATGCCGCCGCCGCGCGCGCCGTACATGCCGACGGCGTGGACTTCGTCGAGATAGGTCAGCGCATTATACTTGTCGGCGAGGTCGCAGATCGCGTGGAGCGGCGCGACATCGCCGTCCATCGAATAGACGCTCTCGAACGCGATCAGCTTGGGCACCGACGGATCGTCGGCGGCCAGCAACTCTTCCAGATGCGCCAGGTCATTGTGCCGCCACACGCGCTTTTCACAGCCGGAATTGCGGATGCCCGCAATCATCGATGCGTGATTCAGCTCGTCCGAATAGATGATACAGCCCGGCAGGACCTTCGCCAGCGTTGCCAGCGTCGCTTCGTTCGAGACATATCCGCTGGTAAACAGCAGCGCGCCTTCCTTGCCGTGCAGATCGGCGAGTTCGGCCTCCAGGTCGACGTGATAATGTGTATTGCCGCCGATGTTGCGGGTGCCGCCCGACCCTGCGCCGACGTCGTGCAGCGCCTCTTCCATCGCCGCGACGACCTTCGGATGCTGCCCCATCGCCAGATAATCGTTCGAGCACCACACCGTGATCGGCTTGGGTCCGTTATGGCCGGCGAAACAGCGCGCGTTCGGGAAATGTCCCTTGTTCCGCAGGATGTCGATGAAGACGCGGTAGCGCCCCTCGGCATGGAGGCGGTCGATCGCCTGACTGAAGACGCGCGAGTAATCGACAGCGCGCGCAGAAGTGCCCTCACCGGTCATGAACGCGCTCCTAGCGAAATCCGCGTCGGTCCGCCAGTCGTGATACTACGATCAGCGTGATCGGTTGACCGCGGCAACCCCGCTTGCTGCAGATCAAGATAGATGCCAGGAAATCATGCTATGTTCCGGACATCGCTGACGTTTCGTCCCCAAGCATGTCGGCGACCGACGGTAAAGGGAAAGCCATCGCTTGCGTGCGGGAGTCTGGCCATGAAGACCGAGCCGCGACCAAAGACCGACTATTACACTCAACGCGCCGCGCAGGAACGCGCCGCTGCAGATCGCACGACCGACACGATCGTCCGACGCGTTCACCTGGAACTGGCGGACCGGTACGACGCGTTGATTGCGCCGCAGCCGATCGCGCTATAGCGCCTCGATCCGCGTCAGGCCGTAGCGCGCCAGCGCCGGGCCCAACGCCAATGCCGCCGCATCCGCGCGCGTGAGAACGGCGCGGCCCGGCACCGTCTGTGCCGGCCAATCCTGAGTCGCCGTCAGATGGGCGACCCGGCGCGCGATGCCGGGACCGCCATCGACGAACCGAAGCCCCGCCGGGGACACCGCCGCCAGTTCCGCTGCGACTAGGGGGAAGTGCGTACAGGCGTTCACGACGACATCGAGTCGGTTACCCCCCGCCTGATCGAGCAGACCCGCCATCACCGCGCGAAAGGCGGCTTCGTTCGGGGCGCCCCCCGCCAGCTTCGCCTCCGCCAGTGCGACGAGGTCGGCCGATCCGTGTCGCAACACCGTACAGTCGGCGGCAAAGCGGGCGGTGAGATCGTCGACATACGGCTGACGGACGGTGGCCTTCGTTCCCAGCACGCCGATGACCCGGGTCACGCTGGCTTCCGCCGCGGGTTTGATCGCGGGCACCGTGCCGACGATCGGCACGTCGAGCGCAGCCCGCACGGCCCCGAGCGCGATGGTCGAGGCGGTATTGCACGCAATGACGATCAGCCGAGGACGAAAGCGTTCGCACAGCCGCCCGAGCAGTGCCGGGACGCGCGCCGCGATCTCTGCCTCGGTCTTGGTGCCATAGGGAAATCCGGCCGTGTCCGCGACATAGACGATTGGGGCCCGAGGCAGCAGCGCGCGTGTCGGGCCGAGAACCGACAGGCCGCCGACACCCGAGTCGAGGAACAGGATCGGGGCATCGCTGGCCGTCATCGCCTGCGCGTTATCCGCTGCCGTCGCTCGCGACAACCATCCCGGTTCGGAACCCCGTCGTCCGGCTCGACGTTGCCGCCGGGCATTGAGGAGACGATCTGGGTCATGGCCGGACGGCTGATGTTTGGTTTGGCGCTGCTGACTGTCCTGTCGGGCTGCGGAGCAGTGCCGGCGGATGAAACGGTATCGACGAACGCGGTGGACACCGCATCGCCCCCTGCCCGATCCGCATCAGAAGCGACGCTGAGACGATCCGCTGCGCCGCTCGCGTTGGCGCCCCCCTCTCCCCGCGCGGACACGGCGGCCGCCTTTGTCGCAGGGCCGCAGGGATGGTCATCTATCCTCTATCTGTGCGACCCGGTCGACGCGTCTCCCGTCTACGCGATCTCGACGGACAGGATGTGGTCGTTCGCCAAGCCCGACATGAGGGGCACCACCAAAACCATCTCGCTCGGCGCAGAGGATGCCGGGGCTGGATCGATCTGGCGCGACGTGCGCCGCGACGGCACCGCGATCGGGGCGGTACGTTCGATCAATCCGGGAATGCTCGGGCCGCCAGAGGCGACGACTCTTCCCACGGTTTCGGGCGTCCGTTTCGGCGCGCGCGAGACGCGGTGTCGGTGGTTGCCCCGCGCCCGTCTGCTCGTCGTCACCACACGGCGATCGGCGATGATCGTGCAGCAGGCCGACGGGACCTACACCTATCGCAGCTTCGATCACGACAAGCCGGGCCGCGTGACCGAGGGCGGGGAAGCGGGTACGTCGAGCACGCCGACCGCCGAGGTCCGCGGCGGGGCCCTGATCGCGGCATCGGCCGGCCGGGA
>DASTEN010000343.1:0-2183 GCA_035709645.1 Sphingomonas sp. | reverse complement strand
TCCTGGGCGACCTGCTGACCGAGGGGCGCGACGCGCCGCTGACCAAGCTGCTGGTCGAGGACCGGAAGCTGACCGACAAGGTCGATATTGGCAATTGGGATAGCGAAATCGCGGGCGAATCGGTGCTTGCGGTTCGAGCCTTCCCCGGCGTCACGCTCGATCAGGTGAAGGCGGCGGTCGACCAGGGACTTGCGCAGTTCCGTGTCGATCCCGCCGCGCTCGCCCGTGTGAAGACGCTCCGCGAGGCGGCGATCTACAGCCAGCTGGGCGATGTCGAGGGCAAGGCGATGACGATCGCACGATACGACGCACAGACCGGCGATCCCAATTTCCTCGACACCTATCTGGCCCGGCTGCGCGCGCTGACGCCGGCCGACATCGACCGCGTGTTCCGCCGCTACTTCCTGAACCGCCCCAGCGTGTCGGTCAGCGCGGTGCCGAAGGGAAAGGCGGCGCTGGCGCTGACCGGCGCGACGATGGTCACCCCGGTGACCGAACCGATCGTGCAGGGCGCAGAGGCTGCCGTCGACCAGACCGCCGGCCGCACCGCTTATGCGCGGACGCCATCGAAGATCGACCGGACGAAGGAGCCGCCGTTCGGCCCCGCCCCGGTCGTCACACCGCCCACCCCGTGGCAGACGAACGCCGCCAACGGCATCGCCGTATCGGGGATCGAGGACCGCGAGCTGCCGGTCGTGCGCTTCACCCTGTCGATTGACGGTGGCCAGCGGCTGGATGCCGGCACCCGCCCCGGCACGGCGACGCTGCTGTCCCGTATGTTGACCCGCGGCACGGCAAGGCGTTCGCCCGCCGAACTGGAAAAGGCGCTACAGGCGCTGGGTGCGCGGGTGGAGGCGAGCGTCGATCGCGAAAGGTTGCTGGTGTCGGGGACCACGCTGGCGCGAAATTACGATGCGACGATGGCGCTGTTCCGCGAAATCCTGCTCGAACCGCGCTGGGATGCCGGCGAACTCGCGCTGGCCAAGGCGGCTGTGACCGCACGCATCGCCGACAATAAATCCGATCCGCAGGCGATCGCCGCGCGCGTGACGAACGTCGTCGGCTACCCGCAAGGGTCACTGTTGGCGCAGGACATTCTCGGCACGCCCGAATCGATCGCAGCGCTGACGCTGGACGATCTGAAGGCGGCCTATGCGCGCCTGTCTCCACGCGCCGCACGCTTCCGCATCGCGGGTGCCTTGACCCAGGCGCAGACGACAGCCGCCCTCGCACCGCTTGCCACGGCCTGGACGACGGCCCCGACCGCCCTGGCGGCGTTGCCGGAACCGAACAGGCCCGCCGCGGCCCGGCTGTACTTCTATGACGTGCCCGACGCGAAACAGTCGCTGCTGATGTTTTCGACCCCGACAGTCCGCCGCGCCGACACCGACTATTACCCGTTGCAGGTCGCCAACTACATACTTGGCGGCGGCGGCTTCGCGTCGCGGCTGACGCAGGCGGTGCGCGAAGGCAAAGGCTATACCTATGGCATCCGGTCGGGGCAGCAAGGTTGGCGCAGCGAGGGCCGCTGGACGCTGTCGAGTCCGGTGCGCGCCAACGTGACGCTGGAGGCCGCGACCCTCGCGCGCACGATCGTCGCCGATTATCCGACGACATTCACCGCCGGCGATCTGGCGCTGACCAAGACCGCCCTGTCCAAGAGCCGCGCATTCCAGTTCGAACAGCTGATCGACAAGCTCGATATGCTGGCCCTGATCGGCGACTATGGCCTGCCGGTCGATTATCCGACGCGGGAGGCGGCCGTGCTCGACGGCATGACGGTGGAGCGCATCCGCGGCCTCGCCCAGCGGTACTGGCCGGTCGACCGACTGACCTATGTCGTCGTCGGCGACGCCGCCAGCCAGATGCCCCGCCTGGACGCGCTGGGTGCAGGCAAGCCGGTGACAGCGAAACCGCTGGTCGAATGAGAGGGGGATGTCACGGAGCCGGTGGTAGCGGAGGAGGGACTTGAACCCCCGACACGCGGATTATGATTCCGCTGCTCTAACCAGCTGAGCTACTCCGCCCAGCTCCGTGAGGCGCGCCCAATAGGTCGGCGTCGCGCGGCGGTCAAGCGAAGTTATGTAGCGAATGTCGCTCCCACGGGCCGCCGCGATACCACCAGCTGGCCAGACCTGCGATCCGCAGCGGCCGGCGGCGGAAATCGGCGGACAATTCCGCCT
>DASTEN010000342.1:0-2562 GCA_035709645.1 Sphingomonas sp. | reverse complement strand
CCGCGCGGACCCTGCTGGTCGCCGGCGACGTCGCGTCGGAGGGGCAGGGCCAACCGTTCCGCCCGCGGGTCATCCAACGGCGTGGCGCGCTGCGGCAGGCCGGCACCGAAACCGCCGGCCGCGAACAGCTGGGCGACTTCTATCTTTACCCGCTCGCCGAACGCACGACGATCGCCGACAAGCAGACCAAGCAGGTCAGCTTTCTGGATGTGAAGGGCGCGGCGGCTTCGTCGGGGTATGAATTCGTCAATCCCTGGCTGAATTCGGCTGCTGAGCCGGTCAGTGCGGGATCGATGCTGCGATTTTCGAACGCGCGCGGCGGTGGGCTGGGCGATGCGCTGCCGGCGGGGACGGTCCGCGTCTATGTCCGCGATCAGCGCGGTCAGGCGCAGTTCACCGGGGAAAACGTCATCGGCCATACGCCCCAGGGGTCGCGCATCGCGCTGCGCACGGGCGACGCCTTCGACGTGAAGGTGCAGCCGGTGGTCGAGGAGCGCACGCAGGTGGCGTCCGACCGCTGGCGCACGCGCATGCGCTACACGGTCACCAACGCGCGGCCCCGCGCGGTGACCGTCGACGTGGTCCAGGGCGGGCTCGACTGGGGCTTTGCCGACACCCGGATCACGCAGGAGAGCCAGAAGAGCGACCGGCGCAACGCCGATGCGACCGTCTGGTCGGTCGCGGTGCCGGCCAACGGCACCAGCGTGGTCACGGCGACGTTCGAAACCCGGTACTGATGTTCTGGTTGGCAGCGCTGCTGTTCGGCGCGGCTCCGGTCGCTGCCGATCCGCCGGCGGTGACGGCGTCGGCGCCGACCGATATCGCGGTGACGGTCTATCGCGACAGCTACCGCGCGCGCGACGGGGCGATCGATCCGCGCAATCCGAACGGCTTTGCGCTGATTACCGAAACGCGGACGGTGCGCTTGCCCGCGGGCGAGGCGACGGTGCGGTTCGAAGGCGTCGCCGACGGCATGATCCCGGTCAGCGCGGTCATCGGCGGCCTGCCTGGCGGGACTGTCGAGCGGAACCGCGACGCGCGCTTGCTGTCGCCCGCATCGCTGGTCGATGGAACGCTCGGCCGCCGCGTCACGCTGCGCCGCACGAACCGGGTCACCGGCGCGGTGCGCGAAGAAGACGCGACGATCGTCGCCGGGCCGGACCGGGGCATCGTGCTGCGCACGGCGCGCGGGATCGAGGCGCTGCGGTGCAGCGGCCTGCCCGAACGGACCATCTACGACCGCGTGCCGCCAGCCGTGTCGAGCGGCCCGGTCTTGAGCGTCGTGACACGCAGCCCGCGGGCGACGACGGCGACCGTGACGCTGTCCTACCTCACGACCGATTTCGACTGGGCGGCGAGCTATGTCGCCACGATGCGACCGGACGGGACGGGGATCGACCTGTTCGCGTGGATGACGATCGCCAATGCCAATGCGCAGGGGTTTCCGGCGGCGCGCGTGAACGCGGTCGCCGGGCGGCTCGAACGCCGGTTTTTTCGCCAGTATCGCTATCCCGTCCAGCCCCTGTCGCTGCAATGCTATCCGCTCGGCACGACGACATCGAACCTGCCCGAATATGATCTCGACGATGCCGACGAGATCATGGTCACCGGCAGCCGGCTGATGCGGGCGTTTGCCGACGGTCCACCCCCGCCACCGCCGCCGCCGCCCCCCGCACCGCCGCCGCCGCCCCCGCCGCCCGAGGACCTGGGCGACCTGAAGCTGTACCGTGTGCCCGACCGGGTCCTGGTCGCCGCCAGTCAGCAGAAACAGGTGGCGTTGCTGCGGCAGGACAAGGTCCGGTTCGATCGGATCTATGCCGGGCGGGTGCTGCCCGGCCAGGGCGGCGAATGGCCGATGGCGATCGAGCTGCGGATGAAGAACGATGCGTCGGGCGGGCTGGGCGTTCCGTTGCCGGCGGGCAGCACCGCGCTATACGGCGAACGCGCAGGCGCCCGCGTGCTGCTGGGGCTGGGGCGGCTCGACGACATCGCGGTCGGCGGAAAGGTGCGGATCGCAGCGGGGACGAGCGCGCAGGTGATGATGACGCATAGCGTCGCAGCCGGCGCGGGGGCGATCACCGTGACAAATGCGAACGCGGAACCGGTCCAGGTCGAGGTGCGGATCGGTGGCGCCGGAGATGCGACGCTGCGGGACTTTTCTGCGGACGTCGCGCGGGTCGACGGCGTGTGGACGTGGCTGGCGACGGTGCCGGGGCAGGGGACGGCGGTACTGTCATATCGGGTGCGATCGGAGGGGGCGGCAGGCAGGTGAATTCCGTGCCCCGACGTCGGACGGCGCTTCGGCGCCGCCGGCCGGCCGTCGGAGCGGCGCGTCGCTCCGCCGACGCCGCCCCGACGGCATATAAAGAATCCTTTATATTTGCGTTTCGCTCACATTCGGGCTAACGGCGCGCGCATCAATCCAGTTTCGGAGAATACCCCAGTGGCCACCGCCCCCGCGACCCGCGCGCACGATTACGTCATCGCCGACATCGGCCTCGCCGAATTCGGTCGTCGCGAAATCGAGATCGCAGAAACCGAAATGCCGGGCCTGATGGCGCT
>DASTEN010000341.1:0-5952 GCA_035709645.1 Sphingomonas sp. | reverse complement strand
TCCATCGACTGCGCGCGCGTGATGCGTGGCATGAATTCCATCGCCAGCGCCTCGATGCCGAGCGCGGCATAGGCGTCGACGCGCGCCCGTTCGCCGAACGGATTCAACCCCGCGGCCAGCCAGGCGCCGGGCTTGATGCCGGCCAGGCTCGCCGGATCGGGTCCGGCGACGCCCAGCACGATGTCGGCATCCGCCAGCACGTCGGCGCGCGATCCGATCGTGGCGCCGGCGGCGGCATAGGCATCGTCGGCGATCGACGCATGCGCGCCGGCGCCGCTTTCGACCGCTATCGCGGCGCCGAGGCCGATGAACTTCTTCACCGTTTCCGGCGTCGCCGCGACGCGACGTTCCCCGGCTGCCGTTTCCGACAAGACCGCGATCTTCATGCCCCCGCCCCCCTTCGTCGTCAGTTCGCGATCAGCCAGACCACCCCGGCGGCGATGACGAAGCACACGACGGTACCGTACTTCATGAAGTTCATGACCCCGTTGTAGGTCGATTGATGCGCCTTCATGTCGGCGTGTTCGGCCATATTCAGTCCCTTTCGATTGCAAATTTGAAACAACCTTAGCCACCCATTGTCTGTCCCTCAAGTCCCGCGGGGAGACGCACTTAAGCCCGTCTTTACCGGTTCCCGGGTACAGCCTGCTCCGAACAGGGACGACGGGGACACCGCATGAACCGCAACGGCCAGCGCCTGCTGATGCTGATCGACGACGAACCCGCGCAGCGCCGGCTGATCGCGGCGATCGCCGGTCGGCGCGGCTGGCGCACGATCTTTGCCGGCGATGCCGAAGTCGCCGTGGCGCAGCTCGGGACGCCCGACGGGATGGCGCTGGATGCGATCCTGCTCGACAGCTGGTCGCCGCAGGCCGACACCGCAGCGCTGATCGCCGAATTGCGCGCCCGGCGCCCCGCGCTGCCGATCCTGATGCTGACCGCGAACAATTCGGTCGCCGCCGCGGTCGATGCCATGCGCGCCGGTGCGACCGACTTCCTGGTGAAACCGCTGGGCCCCGAACGTCTGCTAGCCGCGCTCGACGCCGCGATCGGGGGGGCGGCAGCGGGGGAATTGCGGCCGCTGACCGAAAAACTGCCGGCATCGCTGGCGTTCGAGGACATCGTCGGCGCCGCGCCGCAGTTCCGCGCCGCGCTGGCCATCGCCGCCAAATCGGCGCGGGCGCGCGTGCCGGTGCTGATCGAGGGCGAAAGCGGCGTCGGCAAGGAGGTCGTCGCCGACGCGATCCATGCCGCCTCACCGCGGTCGAAGAAGGCAATGATCCGCGTCAATTGCGGCGCGATTCCCGCCAATCTGGTCGAAAGCGAACTGTTCGGGCACGAAAAGGGCGCGTTCACCGGGGCGTTCGAACGCAAGATCGGGCGGTTTCAGGACGCCGACGGCGGGACCATCTTCCTCGACGAGATCGGCGAGATGCCGCTGGAGGCGCAGGTCAAGCTGCTGCGCGTGCTCCAGTCGGGCGAGGTCCAGGCGATCGGCGCGCGCCATCCGCGCGAGGTCGACGTGCGCGTCGTCGCTGCGACCAACAAGACGCTGGCCGACGAAGTCGCTGCCGGGCGCTTCCGCGAGGACCTCTATTATCGCCTGAACGTCGTCCAGGTGACGATCCCGCCTCTTCGCGACCGTCCCGACGACGTGGCGCCGCTGGCGCGCCACCTGCTGACGCGGATCGCGACCCAGCCGGGATTGCGACCGCTGGGCATCACCGACGACGCGTTGTCGCTGCTGGTCCAGTACGACTGGCCCGGCAACGTCCGCCAATTGCAGAACGCGCTGTTTCGCGCGGCGGTGCTGTGCGATGGCGATGCGCTGACCAAGGCCGACTTTCCGCAGATCGCGACGCTGGCGGGCGCGCGGTCGATGCCGGGCACGGGCAACCTGACCGGCGCCAGCGGCGTCACGCTGTTCCGCGCCGACGGCAATCTGCGCGCGCTGGAAGAGATCGAGGCGGATGTCATCCGCCTGGCGATCGGGCATTATCGTGGGCGGATGACCGAGGTGGCCCGGCGATTGGGGATCGGTAGATCCACCCTTTATCGTAAGCTCGGGGAACTTGGCATCGATCAGTCGGCGGCTTGAGCCGACAACCTATCCCCGTTCGTGCTGAGCTTGTCGAAGCACCGTTCTTTGATCCGCGAGCGATGTCCTTGAGGCGCGACGTACGGTGCTTCGACAAGCTCAGCACGAACGGGTTATGGTCGAGCCTATGACCGACTTCTCCGACCGCACGTTCCTCGTCACCGGCGCCGCATCCGGCATCGGCCTCGCGACCGCGCAGCACCTCGCGGCGAACGGCGCGAGACGCCTGATCCTCGCCGACATTGCCGCAGATGTCCTGAATGCGATCGACTTGCCCTGTGCCGTCGACCGCCTGACCGGCGACGTCGCCGACGAAGCCTTCTGGGAAACCGCCGCACCCACCCTCGATGGCCTCGACGCCGCCGTCATCAACGCCGGGGTGGCGGGCGCCGGGCCGATCGCGACGATGGCGTTCGCCGATTGGCGTCGGGTGCTGTCGGTCAATCTCGACGGCGCGTTCCTTACCCTTCAGGCGGCGATGCGGGCGATCGGCAAACGTGGCGGGGCGATCGTCGCAGTGGCCTCGGCAACCGGGCTGAAGGCCGAACCGGGAACGGCGGCGTACGGCACGTCGAAGGCCGCGCTGATGCATCTGGTCCGCATCGCGGCGAAGGAAGGCGCGAAACGCGGCATCCGCGTCAATGCGATCGCGCCCGCAGGCGTCGAGACGCCGGTATGGGATGCGATTCCTGCCTTTGTCGACCGCGTGGCCGAAATTGGCCGCGATGCCGCCTTTGCCGAAATGGCGAAGATGGCGACCCCCATCGGCCGCTTCGCCAAGCCGGAAGAAATCGCCGGGCAGATCGCGTTCCTGCTGTCGGATGCGGCGGCGTTCGTGACCGGCGAGACGCTGGTCAGCGACGGCGGCTACACCTTATAGTTCGCGAGTACAGGAGACGCCCGCCATGCTGCCCACGCTCACGCTGCTGCTCGCACTCGGCTTCGTCGGGGTCGCGCTTTATCGGTTTTCACCGGCCGCGCCGCCGCGGTTGAAGAACGCACAGCTTGCCTTTGCGTTGGCGGCGGGGCTGCTGGGCGTCGCGACGTTCAGGATGACGGGGGATTCGCGCTGGCTGGTCGGCGGCATCCTGTTCTTCGGCGCGGGCGTGCCCGGGTTCCTGGCGGGCAATCGCAAGACGCTGAGGACGGTCACGCTGATCTGTGGCCTGCTCGGTCTCGCGCTCTACGGCATGGCGACGTCGCGGCCCATGGTTCCGGTGGTCGCCAGAGCGAACTGATCTCTTCACAGTCATTCCCGCGGAGGCGGGAAAAAATAGTCGCTGATGGCAGTGAGACTCACTGGATCCAGCGCTGATTGATCCCCGGCTTCGCGGGGATGACGAAGCATTATCAGTCCCGTCGGCTGGTCAGCCCGGCATCCTTGAGTCCCCGCCAGACGCGGAGTGCCTGCACCGTCTCCGGCACGTCGTGGACGCGCAGGATCTGCGCCCCGCGATCGGCGCCGTGGATCGCCAGCGTCACGCTGCCGCCCAGCCGTTCGGCGACCGGCGCTTCGTTCGACAGCGCGCCGATCAACCGCTTGCGGCTGGCGCCCAGCACGATCCCGCAACCCAGACCGTGGAACATCGCCAGCCCGTTCAGCAACGCGAGATTGTCGACGAGCGACTTGGCAAACCCGATGCCCGGATCGATCAGGATGTTCCTGCGATCGACCCCACCGGCAACGACCGCCGCAATCCGGGCCTCCAGCCAGTCGTACACCTCGACCAGTACGTCGGCATAGACCGGCCGCGCGTGCGGGCCGGCGGACGGATCGGGGGTGTGCATCAGCACCACCGGGCAGCCGGCCGCCGCGACGACGCCGATCGCGCGATCGTCCCAGGCGAGCGCGGCGACGTCATTGACGATGCCGGCCCCGGCGGCGAGCGCGGCTTCCATCACGCCCGCCTTGCGCGTGTCGATCGAAACGGCAGTGCCCGATGCGGCAAGCCGTTCGATGACCGGGCGGACCCGCGTGATCTCGTCGCCTTCCCAGACGGTCGCTGCTCCCGGGCGCGTGGATTCGCCGCCGACGTCGATGATCGCCGCGCCGGCCGCGGCCATATCGAACCCGGCCTGGGCGGCGGCATCGTCGTCGGCGTTCGCGCCGCCGTCGGAGAAGCTGTCGGGCGTACGGTTGAGGATGCCCATCACCTGCGGCTGATCGAGCCGGATCGTGCGGCCGGGCAGCATGATCGGCGCGCGCGGGGCGGAGATGGCGGCGGCGAGGGTGCGGAGCCGTTCGGCCTGAGCCGCAGACAGGTTGGCGATGACTGCGGGCAGGGCGGCGACGGGTACGCTCGCCTGCGCAACGCGAGTGGTGCCGACGACCGCGATCAGTTCGTACGCTGCGAACCACAACAAACCGCCGGCCAGCCGCGCGACCGTGCCGTCGCGGCCGACGGGAGTGTCGACGAAGGCCTCGGGGCGGAGGTACAGCCGGGCGTCGGCGGGGATGGACTGTGGGTCGATGGAAACCATGCCCTTCGTTTCGAGTAGGGATCGAGCGAAGTCGAGAGCCCGTATCGAGAAATCTCTCGATACCGCCGTCTCGACAGGCTCGACAGCTACTCGAGACGAACGGCGATAGTTAGGGTTGTGTCGCGAGCAGATACGTCTGCCGGATCGTATCGATCGGCTTCAACGTCTCCTCGGCCTCGTGATGCCAGAACGTCCATCCGTTGCACGCCGGCGCGCCCTGCAACGTCGACCCAAGCTTGTGGATCGATCCGGCCTGTCCGCAGTCGCTCAGCAGCGATCCGTCGGCGCGGACGGTCGCGCGCCAGCGGCGCTTGGTGTCGGTCAACACGGTGCCGGGCAGCAGGTAGCCGGTTTCGACCAATGTCCCGAACGCGACCTTGGGCGCGGCCTTCGGACTCTGCATCGTGGTCAGCGCCGATTCATCGAGCGGCAGCGCAGCCGCGATGCGTTCTTCGGCCGCGGCGATGTAGCTGTCCTCGCGCTCGATGCCGATCCAGTGGCGCCCCAGCCGCTTGGCGACCGCGCCCGTCGTGCCGGTGCCGAAGAAGGGATCGAGGATGACGTCGCCCGGCTTCGAACACGCCAGGAGGATGCGATACAACAGCGCCTCGGGCTTCTGGGTCGGGTGGACCTTCACACCGTCCTTCTTCAGCCGCTCCTGCCCGCTGCAGATCGGGAATTCCCAGTCCGAGCGCATCTGCAGCTCGTCGTTCAGCGTCTTCATGCTGCGATAGTTGAAGGTGTAGCGCGATTTCTCGCCCATCGACGCCCAGATCAACGTTTCGTGCGCGTTGGTGAAGCGCGTGCCCTTGAAGTTCGGCATCGGGTTGGCCTTTCGCCACACGATGTCGTTCAGGATCCAATAGCCGAGGTCCTGGATCGCCGCGCCGACCTTGAAGATGTTGTGATAGCTGCCGATCACCCAGATCGCGCCGTTGGGCTTCAGCACGCGGCGCGCCTCGGTCAGCCAGGCGCGGGTGAAGCGGTCGTAATGCCCCAGCGTCTCGAACTTGTCCCAGTCGTCGGTGACCGCATCGACGTGGCTGCCGTCGGGGCGATTCAGGTCGCCGCCCAGTTGCAGGTTGTACGGCGGATCGGCGAAGATCAGGTCGACCGATGCGGCCGGCAGGCGGCGCATCATCTCGATGCAGTCACCCTTCAGGATCTGCCCCGTCGGCAGGGCCGACAAATCCAAGGCTCGCGCGAGGTCGAGGGGGGCTTCGTCGGCACACGCAGGCGCGCCAGACAGCTTTTCGATAACACCCATTTGAATCGGCCCCCCGGCGTTGTTGGACGCGCAATTCGTCGGAGCCGATGGACTCCGTCAAGCGAACATTGGTTAACGAAAACCGTGATCAGATCGTTAACGTCCT
>DASTEN010000340.1:0-2540 GCA_035709645.1 Sphingomonas sp. | reverse complement strand
GTAGCTGGCATCCGCCGACAGGCCGCGCGACGGATCGAACGCGATCCAGCCAAGATCGTCGACATGGGCCTCTGCCCAGGCATGTGGCGCATGCCCCTCCGCATCGTCGCGGGTGTGATAGCCGGAGACGTAGCGCGCCGGGATCCCCTCGCCCCGCAGCAGCGCGATCAGCATGTGCGCGAAGTCGCGCGGCGCGGCGTGATCGCTCTGGAATGCTGCCTCCGCGCTGATGCCCGCGTCGCTGGCCTCTTCCTGCACCGCGAAGCGGGCGTGCAGCGCGATGTTGATCGCGTGCAACCGCGCGATCCGGTCACCGTCAGCGCCATCGATGGCGGCTGCGAATTCGCGCATCGCGTGCGACAGTCCGGTCCGGTCGGTCCGCCGCAGAAACAATGCCGGCGGCAGCGGTTCGCTGACCCCACGCACCAGGCCGGCGTCCCCTGCGGTCAGCACCTCGCCCGATACGGTCACCTCGATCCCGTCGATCGGGCCCTGCGCATAAAGCATGGTCACCCGGTTGCCGAACCCGTCCCGCGCCTCGCGCAGCCGCGCGTCGCAATCGACGCCGATATGCCAGTTGACGACGGTCTGGTCGGTCGAATCCTGCGGTGTCAGCCGCAGCATCTGAATCAACCGGTCCTGCGGACGGCTAAAGCGATACCGCGTGCGATGATCGACCGATACGCGCATCAGGCGAACCGGAACTGCTTGGCGATCGCCATGTGGAGAAGCTCGTTTTCACGGATGAAGGCGGTCAGATACTGGTGCAGCCCGCTGACGATCACATCGTGCGACCGCGTGCGCTGCATCGCCGACAGCCGCGCACGCGCCATGCGGTCGGCCTCGCCCTGTAGCCCGGTGCGCTTGCCAAGCGACGTCAGGATCTCGACGACCTCCTCGACGCACCCCGCCAGGCTGCGTGGCAGCTCGAAACGCGTCGTCAGCAGATCGATGACCAGGTGCGGCTTCAGCCCCTCGTCGTACAGCCAGCGATAGGCGGTCACCGCCGACACGGTCTGTAGCAGCGTTGTCCACTGGTCGCGATCGACGACGCCATAGACGCTCTCGCCTTCCGGCAGCAGCAGATGATATTTCACGTCCAGCAGGCGCGCGGTGTTGTCGGCCCGCTCGATCGCGGCGCCCAGGCGGATGAACCACGTCGCCTGATTGCGCATCATCCAGTGGATCGCGCCTTCGAATCCGCGCGTTTCGGCCTTCACCGCCTCGACCAGCGCCAGCGGCTCCATGCGCGAGGCCGGACGGCCTCGGCCGTTGAAGATCAACCAGGCCCGATTGATGGCGGTCCAGGCGTCGCGGGTCAGCGCGGTGCGTACCGCCTTCGCATTGTTGCGCGCCATGTCGAGGCACGCCGCGATCGAGCCAGGGTTCGACGTATCGACCGTCAGGAACCGCGCAACCGGATTGGCGGTGAAGCCGACGTTGGATGCGGCAAAGGCGTCGTCGGAATAGGTAACCTTCAACGCCGACAGCCACGCCGCCTCGCCCGCCGGGCGGGGCGACAACGCATCCAGGCGGATGGTGGCCTCGACCAGGCGTGCGGCGAAATCGGCGCGTTCGACATAGCGGCCCAGCCAGTAGAGCGACGACGCCGTGCGGGAGAGCATCATGTCCTAGATCCTCCCCGGCACGGGGAGGCGGCCGCGCGCAGCGCTGACGGAGGGGGGACTCCACACGGTACAGCTCCGGTCGAGAGCCCCCTCCACCATGCTGCGCATGGTCCCCCTCCCCTTGCAGGGGAGGATTGGTCCGCGACCCCTCACTTGCCCATCCCCTGCGACTGGCTCTGGCTCTGGCTTTGCGACTGCCGACGCGGTTCGTCCGGCATCAGGACGAAGCTGTCCTTCGTCCCCCCGCCCTGGCTGGAATTCACCACCAGCGACCCTTCCTTCAGCGCCACGCGGGTCAGACCGCCGGGGACGACCTTCACCCCGTCGCTTCCCGTCAGCACGAACGGGCGGAAATCGACGTGGCGCGGCGCCAAACCCTGGTCGGTCACGGTCGGGACGGTCGACAGCGCCAGCGTCGGCTGAGCGATGTAGCGGTCGGGCGCGGCCATCAGCGCGGTCCGGAACGCCTCGATCTCCGCCTTCGACGCGGTCGGGCCGACCAGCATGCCATAGCCGCCGGAGCCATCGACCAGCTTCACGACCAGTTCGTCGAGGTGATCGAGGACGTAGCGCAGCGCATCGGGTTCGCGACAGCGGAAGGTCTGGACGTTGGGCAGCTTGGCGTCCTGCCCGGAATAGAAACGGACGATTTCGGGCATGTAGCTGTAGATCGCCTTGTCGTCGGCGATGCCGTTGCCCGGCGCGTTGATGATCGCGACGTTGCCCGCACGATAAGCCGCGATCAGCCCGGGCACGCCCAGCATTGAATCCGGCCGGAAGACGAGCGGGTCGAGGAAATCGTCGTCGATCCGGCGATAGATCACATCGACCTTCACCCGGCCGCCGATCGTCCGCATCCAGACGATGTCGTCATCGACCAGCAGATCGGCCGCCTCGACCAGTTCGACGCCC
>DASTEN010000339.1:0-7300 GCA_035709645.1 Sphingomonas sp. | reverse complement strand
CGCATCGACTTCGTGGCCTTCAACCATCACGGCTTCCGCCACCTTTTCGCAGTCGAATACCTCCGCAACGGCCGAGGCTCGATCTACGATCTGCAGGGGGAGCTGGGGCACAGCTCGATCAGCGTCACCGAGCGCTATCTGGCCTTCCTGACGCCGGAGCAGGCGCGCGCGGCAAAGTCGACGGTGGCACAACGCGGGGCACACGAGCAGCGGTCTGGAGCCGCCGCGAAGTGAAAAACCTGAAGTCTTCTGCGACTTTCGCCACCCTGCAAGGGACCCCGCGTCGGGGTTTCCTAAACCGCAGGTCGTGGGTTCGAATCCCGCCGAGGGCACCATCCCCGCCGCCCCGATGCGGCGCAGCCGCAAGGCTTTCCGCGGTGGTACGGCCGGCGACGCTCAAGCGCCGACCGGCGGCGCGGGCTTCGCCCGCGGCGCTGACGGCAGCCCCCTTTCAACCTTCGAGCTAGCCAGCACCTGCAAGCGACCGAGCGCCCACCCCTTAGTTCACCGTCTCGGGCGGTACCACCGGTACCAGCAGCGGAGCGACCGGCACGCCGTCGTCGACCAGCGCTTTTGCCTGTTCCCGCGTCGCCTGCCCATGGATCATCGTCACCGGCTTTTCGCCCGAATGCATCGCCCGGGCGGTATCGGCGAAGGCGGTGCCGACCCAAGTCGAATCCTTGATCGCCTCGGCCTGCGCACTCGCAATCGCGGCCAGCGCAGCCTTCACCGCGGCGGGGGCCGGCGCATCGTTGCGGTTGCCCTTCGCGCCGACATTGGGCGCCATCACCGCCTTGGCCACGTCGCCGTCGCCGCAGACGGGGCAGGCGATCAGTCCGCCGACGCGCTGTTCGTCGTAGCTCGCGCTCGAACGGAACCACGCTTCGAAGACATGGCCGCCGTCGCATTTCAGGTCGAACAGGATCACGACGCGATCTCGACCGGCGGGATCGGACGGCGGTGGGCCAGCGCCGGGATACGCGCACGAACATCGGCGACGGTCGCCTGGTCGATGTCGGCATAGCCCAGCGCAGGATCCGGCCCGAGGTCGCACGCCACCTCACCCCACGGACAGACCGCGAGCGAATGACCATAGGTGACGCGGCCGTCGGCATGCGTACCGCCTTGCGCCGATGCGATCACATACGCCCCCGCCTCGATCGCCCGCGCGCGAAGCATCACGTGCCAATGCGCTCGGCCGGTGGGGACCGTGAACGCCGCAGGTATCGCTAGGATCGTTGCCCCGGCATCGCTCAGCACACGGAACAGGTCTGGGAAGCGCAGGTCGTAGCAGATCGACAGGCCCAGCCGCCCGAGCGGGGTGTCGACAACGACGGCCCGGTGGCCCGGCGCATAGGCGGCGGATTCACGCCAGCTTTCGCCGGTGGGCAGGTCGACGTCGAACAGGTGCAGCTTGTCGTATCGCGCGCGGATCGCCCCGGTATCGTCGATCACGAACCCGCGATTGGCATAACGTTCATCGGTGCCGCGGACGGCGAGCGAGCCGAGATGGACCCAGATCCCCGCCTTCGCCGCCGCATCGCGGACCGCCGCCAGAACCGGATCGTCGGCCTCGGCCCCGATCGATCGCGCCGCCCGTGCCCGGTCGCGATCGAGGATGTTCGACATTTCCGGCGTGAACAGCATCGTCGCACCACCGGCCCGCGCCTGCGCGATCGCCGCCGTCAGAGTCGCGGCGTTGGCGTGCGGGTCGATTCCGCTCGTCATCTGCAGGATGGCGGCTTTCATGCCTCCAGCAGCGGATCGAGCTTCCCTGCACGCTCCAGCGCCGCCAGATCGTCCGATCCGCCGATGTGGCGTCCATCGATGAAGACCTGCGGTACGGTCGTTCGACCGTTCGCGCGATCGATCATCTCCGCCCGCTTCGGACCGCCCATCGTGATGTCATATTCCTCCGGCACGACGCCCTTGCTGTCGAGCAGGCGCATCGCGCGGGTGCAATAGGGGCAGAACGCCTTCGTATAGATCTCGACCCGTGCCATCCTGCCGAAGTGTGATCGCAGGGGCGGAAAGTCAATTACCCGGTGGCGTCGTCGGACCCGATCACCCGGGCCCAGCACAGTATGACGACGCGCCCCGCCCCGGCCCGCTTGAGGGCGGCGGCGCACGCGCCGGCGGTCGCGCCGCTGGTGTAGACGTCGTCGATCAGCACGATTGAGGCGCCGGCCACGACCGGGCGGGCCGCCGGTGCGATCGCAAAGGCGCCCCGCACCGCCTTTGCTCGGGCGGTCCGCCCCAGCCCTCTCAGCGAGGGGGTCGGCTTCGCACGCGTCAGCAAATCGTGACGCACGGACACGCCGGCCGATCGGGCCAGACCGTCGGCGATCAGCGCGGCCTGATTGTAGCCACGTCCCCACAGTCGCCAGCGATGCAGCGGGACCGAAACGATCAGATCGACATCGCGGGGCATCACCCGCACCATCAGCCGCGCCGCCGTTTCGGCAAAGCCGGTGCGGCGCGCGTACTTCAGCCGCAGCGCCAGCGTCCTGGCAACCGGCCCATAGGCGACAGCCGCGCGTGCGCCGTCGTGCGCCGGTGGATCGGCCAGGCATGTGCCGCACAGCGCGGCGTCCCCGCGATCATGGTCGAACGGCAGGGCGCAGCCTGCGCACCACGGCGGCCCGAGGAAGGTCAGGTTCGACCAGCAATCGGGACAGAAACGATGGTCCGCCACTACCACAGCGGCGCATCCCGGACACCGCGGAGGCAGCGCGAGCGAGACGATGGCGGATAGGGCGGCGCGCACGCCCTCTTGTCGCGGGCGCGGCGGCGGCGCACAAGCCGGCGCTGTGACCAATCCTGCCGAAATCTTCGACCGCGCCGCTCGCCGTTGGCGCCGGGATCGTGCAGCGCCGTCGTGGAAGCGGCATGCGTTCCTGCGGGACATGATGCTCGACGGCATCGCCGATCGGCTGGCCGCGGTGAAGCGCGACTTTCGCGACGTTCTGGACCTGGGCGCTGCGGACGGCAGCTTCGCGCTGCCCGGCGCGACCATCACCCGGATCGATGCCGGCGCGCGATTCGCGGCGCACGGCATCCAGGCCGACGAGGACCAGTTCGACCTGCCCGCCGCCGGTTTCGACCTGATCGTATCGGCAGGCACGCTCGACACGGTCAACGACGTACCCGGCGCGCTGGCGCTCGCCCGCCGCGCGCTGCGGCCGGACGGCGTGTTTCTGGGCGCGTTCCTGGGCGGCAACAGCCTGTCGACGTTGCGCGCGGCGCTGCGCGATGCCGATCCGGGGACGGCGCGCGCGCACCCGATGATCGACGTGCGGTCGGCCGGCGACCTGCTGGTCCGCGCCGGATTTGCGCTGCCGGTGGCGGATGTCGAGACGGTGACGGTACGCTATGCCGACCTGTTCGGCCTGATCGGCGACCTGCGGGGCATGGCGGCAACGAATCTGCTGGTCGATCGGCGGCCGCTGCGGCGCGATACGCTGGCGCGGCTGGCGGACGCCTTCGCCGCCCGCGCCGATCCCGACGGGCGCGTGGCGGAGCGGTTCGACATCGTCTTCCTGACCGGCTGGGCCCCCGCCCCCGGCCAGCCCCAGCCGGCACGACGCGGCAGCGCCACCGCCAGCCTGACCGCCGCCTTACAAAAGGGCCTCGAGCAACCCGATTAGCGGCCGGTCGGCCGGCGGCATCGCAAGTGCGTGGAGCTGGGCGGGATAGACCCACCGCAGCGCCGTCGCATGCCGTGCCTGCGGGATGCCATTCCATTTGCGGCAGGCGTACAGCAGGAGCAGCAGGTGCCGATCGCCCAGCGGCTCGCTGGCGAACGCCGCCGGCGCCAGGCAGGACTGCGCCACCGCGATCCCCAGTTCCTCGTCCAGCTCGCGGATCAGCGCGGCCTCCGGGGTTTCCCCCGCATCGATCTTGCCACCGGGAAATTCCCACAATCCCGCCATCGGCTTGCCCTCAGGGCGCTGCTGCACCAGCACGCGGCCATCGGCATCGGTCAACGCCACCGCGACGACATGAAGCAGCGAAGTGGTCGGCACCGGCGGCGGCAGCATTTGGTTAACCCTTCCCGGTCTAGTGTGGCGGGCATGAAGGCCTATTCGATCCGCACCGCTCTGCGCGTCCTTGCCAAACTGGCGCGCGACTGCAAGGGCGCGACTGCAGTCGAATATGGTCTGATCCTGGCGCTGATCGTCATCGCGCTGATCGCGGGCGTCAGTGCGCTCGGGTCGCAGACGTCGTCGACGTGGAACGGGCTCTACAATCGCATTTCCGCCGCGACCGGATATTGAGCGACGCGGGCTTAAGCCTTTCTCAACTCTCCGCCTCTACGCCTGTCCATGCTGCTCGGGGGGAAACCCGTTCAGCCGGGTGACTGAAGTTTCGAACAGTGGAGACCGACATGCAGAAGATTCGCACGTTCCTGAAGAACTCGAAGGGCGCGACCGCCATCGAGTACGGCCTGATCGCCGCTCTGATCGCCGTTGCCGCGATCGCCGCGATGAACGGCCTGGGCAACAACCTGAAGAAGACGTTCGAGAACGTCTCGTCGAACATGAAGCAGTAATCGCTTCATAGCCGATACAAGGAAGGGCGGCGAACCACCTCGGTTCGCCGCCCTTTTTGTTTGCTTACGCGCCCGCCCCACCGCCTTGCGCGGCAGCTGCCGGGTTCTCGGGGCTCAACCGCGGCCGATCGCCAGAAACTTCTGTCGCCGTGCCGTGCGGATCGCAGCTGCCTCGCGCCCGTCGAAATCCTTCAGCGCGGCTTCGAGCGCGGTGCCCAGCGACGCGATCGCCGCGGCCGGATCGCGATGCGCGCCACCCAGCGGTTCGGGAACGATCCCGTCGATCACGCCCAGATCCTTCAGATGCTGCGCGGTCACCTTCATCGCCTCTGCAGCTTCCGGTGCCTTGTCGGCGGTCCGCCACAGGATCGACGCACACCCCTCGGGCGAGATCACCGAATAGACCGCGTGTTCGAACATCAGCACGACGTTGCCGGTCGCCAGCGCTACTGCGCCGCCCGACCCGCCTTCACCGACGATCGCCGCGATCAGCGGAACGCCGATTTCCAGGCACGCCTCGGTCGACCGGGCGATCGCTTCGGCCTGACCGCGCTCTTCGGCCTGGACGCCCGGGAACGCGCCCGAGGTATCGACCAGCGTCAGCACCGGCAGGCCGAACCGATCGGCCAGCTTCATCAGGCGGATCGCCTTGCGATAGCCCTCCGGCTTACCCATGCCGAAATTGTGGCGCAGGCGGCTGGCCGTGTCGTCGCCCTTTTCATGGCCGATGACCATGACCTTGCGCCCACGAAACGTGCCCAGGCCACCGATGATCGCCTGATCGTCGGCGAACGCGCGATCGCCGCCCAGGGGCATGAAATCGTCGACCAGCGCGGCGATGTAATCCTTCAGGTGCGGGCGTTCGGGATGCCGCGCGACCTGCGTCTTCTGCCACGGCGTCAGCCGCGCATAGGTATCGCGCAGCATCTTGTCGGACTTCGCCTGAAGGCGCGACACCTCCGCATCGATGTCCAGTTCGGGCGAGGACGCGGTCTCGCGCAGTTCGTCGATCCGCCCCTGCAGCTCGGCGATCGGTTTCTCGAAGTCGAGGAAGCTTGCCATGGCGTGTCCGCTAGGCGCGGCGCTTCCCTACGTCAACGAGCGGGTGGCGGGTATTGACCAGTTCGACCAGGCGGCTGGCATCGACATGGGTGTAGATTTCGGTGGTCGCGATGTCGGCATGGCCCAGCATCGATTGCAGCGCGCGCAGGTCGGCGCCGCCCGCCAGCAGATGCGTGGCGAAGGCGTGGCGCAGCACGTGCGGGCTTACGCGTTCGGGATCGATCCCCGCCGTCGCAGCGAGCGCCTTGACCAACTGATACAGCCGGATCCGGGACAGATGCGCCTTGCCGGAGGGAAACAGCCATGCCGCCCCCTGCGGCACGTGCAGACGCCATTCGGCGACCGCCGACCGCGCGCGATCGGAAATCGGTACCAGCCGTTCGCGTCCGCCTTTGCCCTTCAGGATAAGATACGGCCGGTCGGTGGCAACCGCAGCGCGCGGCAGCGACACCAGTTCGCTGGCGCGCAGACCCGATCCGTAGAGAAGTTCGATCAACGCCGACAGGCGCAGGTCGAGCGGATCCGCCGGCACGCGCCCCCGCCGATCGGCGATGACGCCGAAGATCGCATCGACCTCGGCCACCGACAGCGTCTTGGGCAGCGGCCGCCCCCGCCCGGGCCGCGGCAATGCCGGCGACGGATCGTCGGCGCGCAACCCTTCGTCGACCAGAAAGCCGTAGAAGCGTCGCAACGCCGCCGCCTTGCGCGCGACCGTGGTTCCGGCCAGCGCCGTCCACCCGTCCGTCAGCGCGGTCAGATCCTCCGCGCGGGCCGCGGACAAGCGACCGCCCAGCGTCTGCGACGCGAGGGACAGGTCGGTGCGATAGGCAGCGATCGTGTTCTTCGCCGCCCCCGCCTCTGCCATCATCATCTCGAGGAAGCGATCGATCAGAATCGCGTCCTCCTGCACGGGCGTCACAGCCGCGCGATCGCCTCCGCGGCGATCATCCGCGCTTCGCCGCCCATGCCGACACGCCGCAACGCCGCGGTGCCGTGATACAGAACTTCCGGCGGCACCCCGCGCCAGTCACTGGTCTGCATGCCGATGGCATAGAGCAGGACGACGGTGCCGGCATCGCCGCGTTGCGCCGCCGCGTCGATCGCGCGGGTCCAGAGGGTTTCGGCGCCGAATTTGACGTCGAACGGCTTGGCCAGACCCTGCGCACCGTCTGCCGACAGCCGTCCTAGCCCGGTCAGTCCGGCCAGCAGCATGCGCGACTTCAGCTGATCCCGGCTCGCATCGCTGCCGCGATAGCTTTCGATCGCATCCGCCGCGACGTCGCGCGCACGCGGGTCGGCCAGCGCCAGCATCGCCCACCCATCGCCGGTCTTCGCGACATTTTCCCAGCGGATCGCCGGCCGGTCGAGCCCCGCGCTGAGCATCGACGCGATCAGCAGCGGCGCATCGTCGACATGGTCGGCCGATGCGGGCACCTGCGTCGCTGCGCGCGCCGTCAAAATCAGCCGGCCATAGCGAGTCCAGCGATCGGCGGTGCCGCCCCACAATTGCCGAAGCAGCTTCAGCCGCGCCTCGGGGGTGCGCTCGGTAAAGGCACCGCGCAGATCACGTGCGGCGCTTGAGATGGGTCCGTTCGCCGTATCGGCCGCCTCGACCTCCGAATACAGGTCGACCAGCGCCAGGTTGGACAGCACACCCTGCGCCGCTGCGCGATCGGCCAGCATGGC
>DASTEN010000338.1:0-3558 GCA_035709645.1 Sphingomonas sp. | reverse complement strand
GACCGGCGTGTCGGGGATCAGCCACGCGATCCACCGCAACGTCGACTGGAAACTGTTCCTGCGCCTGCTGATCCCCGGGATTCTCGGCGGAGTTACCGGCGCCTATCTGCTGACCACGCTGGATGCATCGGTCACGCGGCCGTTCGTCATGGCCTATCTGGCGGCTATCGGCCTCTACCTGCTGTATCGCGGCGTGCGGTTTCCCGGAAACCAGAACAAGAAGCCGCGGATCATCGAACCGCTGGGCCTGGCCGGAGGCTTTCTGGACGCGGCCGGCGGTGGCGGCTGGGGGCCGGTGGTGACGTCCAACCTGCTGGTACAGGGCGCGCAGCCGCGAATGACGATCGGGACGGTCAACAGCGTCGAATTCTTCCTGACGCTGACGGTGTCGATCACCTTCATCGCCCATCTGGGGTTCGCGGCGTTCACCACCGCGGTCGTCGGCCTGCTGATCGGCGGCGTCATCGCCGCCCCGTTCGGCGCGATCATCGCCAAACGCGTGCCGACGAAGACCCTGCTGGTCCTCGTCGGCGTCGTGCTGACCGCGACCAGTGCGTTCAGCCTGTACAGGACGCTGGCTTGACCGCATTTGCCGACCCCGCCCTCTCGCTCTAGGTTGCTGCGGTGACGACCTATCTGCCCACGCTCAAGCAACTCCAGTATCTTGTCGCCCTGCGGGATATCGGCCATTTCGGTCGCGCGGCAGAGGCGTGTTTCGTGACCCAATCGACGCTGTCGGCGGGCATCCGCGAGCTGGAGACGCTGATCGGCATCACGCTGGTCGAGCGCACCCGCCGGGTCGTCCGCTTCACGCCGCTGGGCGAACGGATCGCGGAAAAGGCACGACGCGTGCTGCGCGAGGCGGAGGAACTGGGCGACATGGCGCGTGCCGCCGGCCAGCCGCTGTCGGGCGAGATGCGGATGAGCGTGATCCCCACGATCGCACCGTTCATGCTGCCGCAGATTCTGCCCCGGCTGCGCCGCGACTATCCCGACCTGAAACTCTACCTGCGCGAAGAGCCGAGCGGCGCCGCATGCGAAAGCCTGCAGCAGGGACGCACCGACTGCGTGCTGCTGGCGCTCCCCTATGCCTGTGGCGACGTCGAGGCGGCGCCGCTGTTCGAGGACCGCCTGTTCCTCGCCTACCCGATGGGCGAATTGTCGCCGCCGTCGGCGGGCATCCGGCCGAGCGAAATCGACGAGAGCCGGCTGTTGCTGCTCGAGGACGGGCATTGCCTGAAGGACCATGCGCTGGCCGCCTGCAACCGCCCGGAAATCCGCGCCGAGGCGACGATGATGGGCACGTCGCTCCACACCATCGTGCAGATGGTCGACAATGGCCTGGGAATGACCATCCTGCCCGAAATGGCGCTGGAGGCGGGTATCCTCGAGCGCACCCATATCGCGTCCGCCCCGCTGCGCGCGGACAACCCGTCGCGTCGCATCGCACTGGTCTGGCGCCGGGCGAGTCCGCGCGAAAAGGATTTCCAACTGCTGGCGAAGGTGCTGGGCGAGCGGTAATTGCCCCGTGCTCGCACGCAGGCGGGAGCCTGAGGGTTACGAAAGACGCCGCTTGGGGCGCATGCCTCCGCCGGAGCACCGGTGGACGTCGCCGCCGCCTCGTTCCTGATCCGGCCATCTATTGCCGTCATCCCCGCGAAGGCGGGGACGAATTGTGGCTGCCCTTGGTGAAAAGAGCCGCGCATCCAGCCAGAATGGATCCCCGCCTTCGCGGGGATGACGGATTGAGTGCCGCCAGCGCATGTTTGCGAACCGCTGGATCACCGCCTTCTCGAGGAGATGACGGCCTAAAGGACGATCACCGCCACCGCGCCGCCGCATCCTCGTCCCCGCCGCGGGCCTCGACCCAGCGCGCGCCGTCCGCCGTCACTTCCCGCTTCCAGAACGGTGCCTCGGTTTTCAGCCGATCGATCAGGCTCGCACACGCCTCCAGCGCCGCGCCGCGGTGGCGGGCCGCTACGCCGACGAAGACCACGCGTTCCCCCGGCGCCATCGGGCCGACCCGGTGGACGATCGCGACATCGATCAGATCCCACCGATCCGCCGCCCCCTCGGCCAGCGCCTTCAGCGCAGCCTCGGTCATGCCGGGATAATGTTCGAGCTCCAGGATGCTCACCCCGTCGTCCGCGCGGACCAGACCGGTGAAGCTCGCGACCGCGCCTGCCCCATCGCCCTCGACAGCCGCGAGCGCGGCAGCGACGTCGATAGGCTCGCGCTGGACGGTGATGCGGATCATCCGCCGGTGACCGGGGGAAAGATCGCCACTTCGCGCGCACCCGCGATGCTCGCATCCAGCGGAACGAACGTCTGGTCGACCGCCGCGCGCAGTTTTTCCCGATTACCGAACGCCTGCGCGTGCGCCGGGCTGTCCGCGGCCAGCCAAACGAGCAGGCCGGCGACCGTCGTCACCTCCGTCGGCGGCTCGACCCGCTCACCGCCCCGGCCCAGCCCCTCGCGGACCCAGGCGAAATACAGCATCTCGATCGTCATCAGCTGTCCATGTGCCGCAGGCCGACGCGCAGATAGTCCCAGCCGGTCACCACCGTCAGCGCGGCGGCCCCCCACAGACTGGCCAGGCCGACCAGCTTGACGAAGGCGATGCCGGGCACGGCGCCGGCCAGGATCAGCGCGCCCAGCGACACGAGTTGCAACGTCGTCTTCCACTTGGCGAGCGCCGATACCGGCACCGACACCTGGATGCCGCCCAGGAATTCGCGCAGCCCGCTGACCATGATCTCGCGCAGCAGGATGATCATCGCCGCGATCAGGTGGATGCCGGCGATGATCGCGCGATCCTCGAACCGGGTGCCCACCAGCATCAGAATGACGGCGGCGACCATGATCTTGTCGGCGATCGGATCGAGAAACTGGCCGAGCTTCGACACCGTCCCCTGCGCGCGCGCGAGGTAGCCGTCGAAGTAATCGGTGACCCCCATCAGGCAATAGAGCGCGAAGGCCATCGCATAGCCGGCCTCCCACTGCGGCCACCACAGCAGCGCGACGAGCAACGGGACGGTGACGATGCGCGACAGGGTCAGGAGATTGGGTAGCGTAAGCATGGGACGGTCATCGGCTTACGCGCGGGGCGCGACGGGGGCAACCGGCGTTGGGTGGCCTCGCCGACGAAGGCGCAGCCCGTGCGATCGATCGCGTCTGCGCACCTTGATCTACGGCAGCCTTACGCAGGCCGCTTTGGCACCTGTCCGGCACCTGTTCGGACGTGACGGTTGCCGCCCCGCCCCACTCTCCGCTATTGCCCCGTGCAGGGGACAATCGCTCGAGGCACCGCGTACCATGTTCAATGCCCTCGGGCTTCTCAAGGAGCGGCGGTTCCTGCCGCTGTTCGTCACCCAGTTCCTGGGCGCGTTCAACGACAATCTCTTCAAGACCGCGATGGTCCTGTTCGCGACGTACCAGATCTTCAACGATGCCGAGATGGAGGCGCATTTCAACGCGCTGTCGACCGGCCTCGCGATCCTGCCCTTCTTCCTGCTGTCGGCGCTGTCCGGGCAGCTCGCCGACACCTACGACAAGTCG
>DASTEN010000337.1:0-2666 GCA_035709645.1 Sphingomonas sp. | reverse complement strand
GTCGTCCGATCGGCGCAGGCATGGCTCGAACTGCTCGACCAGAACCGATGGGACGCGAGCTACCGCGGGACGGGCACCGCCTTTCAGAAGCTGAATACGCTGAAGGTCTGGACGGACGTGTCCGAACGCGTGCGCAAACCGCTCGGCGCCGTCGTGTCGCGCACGCTGCTCAGCCAGGAAAATCTGCCGGCGCCGCCCGATGGCTACGAAGTCGTGAAGTTCAAAACGCGCTTCGCCAACTCGGGCGATGTCATCGAAACCGTGTCGCTGCAACGCGAAGGGGATGCGTGGCGGGTCGTCGGAGTGACCGTGGGCTAACACCCGTACCAACGAGATATCCAGCGCTTCCTCGGCGCAGGCACGGGGGTGTGCAGGTTTGGCACCTGCTCGCCGGTCGGTTGCGTCCGTAGGCTATGTCGCCGGCACCAGCTTGATCTCGAACAGGGTCGGCCACAGCTTGCCGGTGACGAACAGCCGCTTGCCCGCCGCATCCCACGCGATGCCGTTCAGCACCGCGTCGGGATCGGTCGGCGCGATCTCGCGCGACAGGGCGCCGGCGTCGATGATCCGGGTGACGTGGCCGTCGGCGGGATCGATCGCGACGATGTAGTCGGTCTGCCAGACGTTGGCGAAAATTTGGCCGTCCACGGCTTCAAGCTCGTTGAGCTGATCGATCGGCCGTCCCCTGAGCGTCACCGTCACGCGGCGCCGTTCCGCCAGCGTGTCGGGATCGAGGAAACGCAAGGCCGCTGTTCCGTCCGACAGGACAAGCTGGTCGTTCAGCGTCGCCAGCCCCCAGCCTTCGCCGGTATAGCGTCGCGTCCCCAAGGGCGTCAGCGTCTTCGCGTCCCAGCGATAGGCGATGCCATCCTTCCACGTCAGGCTGATCAGCGTCGATTTGTAGCGCGCCAGGCCCTCGCCGAACTGCGGCGTTGGGATCGTCCGGCGGGCGACGACTTTGCCGTCCTTCAGCGACACGTGACGGACCTCGGACCGCCCTTCCTTGCCCGTACTCTCGAACAGGCTACCGTCATGCCAGACCAGCCCCTGCGTGAATGCCCGCGGGTCATGCGGGTGGCGGGCGACGACCTCCACCTTGAACAGCGGGATGGGGGCGGGGGCAGGGGCGGCCTGCGGTCGCGGCTGGGGCGACCCTGGCTGGGCCTGGGGCGGAGCGGCGCCGACCAGCAGGACGGCAAGGGCGAGCGGGACGACGCGCAAGGTCATGGCAAGCGATATAGGACGGCGCGGATGAATGGGGAATTGGCGATCCGCCCGACCGATGCTCCTGTGGCAGATCACAGCGACGGGGCGCGGGCCTCTGCCGCGCCAAACCGTCGCCTGCGCGGAAGCGCGACCGGCGACACGAGATGTGCCCCGAAAAGGAACGGGCGGCGCCGCATCCGGCACCGCCCGTCCTTTCGATCAGCCGAGAGGGCGAAGCTTACTGCTTCGGCTCCAGGTTCACCGCGGCATGCTTGCCGCGACGATCGATCTCGAGTTCGAAGTCCAGCTTGTCGCCTTCGTTCAGCGTCGGCAGGCCCGCCCGCTCGACGGCCGAGATGTGGACGAACGCGTCCGGCTGGCCGTCGTCGCGCTGGATGAAGCCGAAGCCCTTCATCGCGTTGAAGAACTTGACGGTGCCCGAGGCGCGTTCGCCGGTCAGCTGACGCTGCGGGCCGCCACCGAAGCCACCGCCGGCGCCACCGCGCGGGGCGGCGTCACGATCGCGCGGCGGGCCGCGGTCGGTGACGGGCATCGGTTCGCCGTCGATCTTCAGTTCGGTCGCCGAGATGCGGCCACCGCGATCGACGAGGGTGAAGCCGAGCGGCTGGCCTTCGGCCAGACCGGTCAGGCCGGCCTGTTCGACCGCCGAAATGTGGACGAACACGTCTTCGCCGCCGTCATCGCGAACGACGAAGCCGAAGCCCTTCTGCGCGTTGAAGAACTTCACCACGCCGGTGCCTTCGCCGATCACCTGCGGGGGCATGCCGCCGCCACGACCGCCGCCGAAGCCGCCGCCACCACCGCCGCCACGGAAACCGCCGCCGCCGCCGCCGAAGCCGCCACCGCGCGAGCCGCCACCGCCGAAGCCGCCGCCGCCGAAGCCACCACGGTCGCCGCCGCCGAAGCCGCCGCCACCGAAGCCGCCCCGGTCACCGCCGAAGCCGCCGCCGCCGAAGCCACCGCCGCCGTAGCTGTCGTCACCACCGCCAAAGCTGTCCCGCTTGTCGCGGCCGCGTCCACCGCGATCGCCGCGGCCACCTTTATTGAAACTCATAACCCTATTCGTCTTCCCGGGCCGTCCGAACCGTCTCCCAACCGTTGCGCCGGACGACGGACGCAGGGTTACGCACGCGATGGGCGCACGTGTGAGACTCGGGCATAGACGAAATGTCACGTCGCGGCGAACGAATTCGACGCAATTAAGGCATGGTTGGCGGTGTTCATTGCCTATCTGTGGCGCTTTCGGCACAGAACGACGATGGAAAGTCTTTCTGCGCTCGTCGCCGACCCCGCCGCCTGGGCCGCACTCGTCACGTTGATCGTGATGGAAGTGGTGCTGGGAATCGACAATCTGATCTTCATTTCGATCCTGTCGAACAAGCTGCCGGAGGCCGACCGGCAGAAGGCCCGGCGCATCGGTATCGGCCTGGCGCTGGTGA
>DASTEN010000336.1:0-12659 GCA_035709645.1 Sphingomonas sp. | reverse complement strand
CGCGACCCCACTTCTCTTCGCGCCTTTGCGCCTTCTCTGAACCACCCTTCTTCCTTCTTGCCCGCAAAACGCCCACATAAGATCGATGCGCCCCACTCCCAGCATCGTCCGTGTCATCGACCTGGAAACCACCGGCAATGCGCCGCCCACCCACGCGGTGGTCGAAATCGGCTGGCAGGACGTGGCGCTGCAACCCGATGGGCGGTGGGAGCTGGAGGGGGAGGGTGGCAGCCTGCTCGTCAATCCGGGCCGGCCGATCCCGCCCGTCACGATGGCGGTCCACCATATCCGCGACGAAGACGTCGCCGATGCACGCTACTGGCACGACGTCGCGCGCCCGATCCTCGACCCCTGGCCGCGCCGCGTCGCGCTGGCTGCGCACCGTGCGACGTTCGAACAGCAATTCTGCACCTCTGCGCTGACCCATGGCAACCAGTGGATCTGCACATGGAAATGCGCGCTCAGGCTCTGGCCCGACAGCCCGGGCTTTTCCAATCAGATGCTGCGGTACTGGCGCAAGCCCGCAGGGCTGGAGCACGAACGCGGCCTGCCCGCACACCGGGCGTTTCCCGACGCCTATGTCACCGCGTTCCACGTTCGCGATCAGCTGAACGAGGCATCGGTCGCCCAGCTCGTCGAATGGACCGAAGCGCCCGGGCTGCTGCCGCGCGTCCGCTACGGCCCCGACCGGGGCAAGGAATGGCGCGAGATCGACAACGAAAGCCTGGCCGGCTTCCTGACCGATCGCGACGTCGACATCCGCTTCACCGCCGAAACCGAACTTGCCCGGCGCCGCGGCGGCGGCGAGATCGGGCGGGCATCCGCGCAGGAGCTGTTGCTCTAATTGATTGCAAGGCCGTTATAATTCGGTCAGGGCAGCCGCGTGGCTTGGGGCGTTTCCGCACAGATTCGCGACGACGATCGCGCACTGCGTCGCCTGCTGTTGTGGGCGATGGTGCTGGGCTTCGCCGCGCTGCTTGGCGCCGGTGTCGCCGCGTGGTCGAGTACGCAGCGCACGCAGCGGTACAGTGCGCTCGTCGACCATAGCTACAAGGTCCGTGACGCGATCGGGCGATTCCAGGTTTCGCTCGAACAATCCGAAACCGCCCGGCGCGGCTATCTGCTGAGCGGCGGCGCATTGTTTCGCGACATCTATGCCGAAAACACCGCGCGGTTGGAAAGCGAGCTGGCCGAAATCGAATCGCTGACTCTCGACAATCCGGTCCAGACGACCGCCGCGGAGCGGATCCGCCGGCTGATGGCCGATTTGCGGACAGATCGCGATCGCTCGGTCGAACTGTCGACGACCGGCAACCGGGCGTTCGCCGTTCAGACTTTTGCGACCGACGGGTCGGTCATCCGCATGCGGGCGATCCGGGCGCGACTGCGCGTCATGCTGGCCGCGGAGGAAGCGCTGCTCGACGAGCGCGGCGCCGATCAGCGTGCCAGCACGGCGACGTTCCTGACCGCGCTCGGGGTGGCGGGCTTGCTGGTAATGCTGGTCGCCGGCGTATCGTTCGTCACGATCTTCCGCTTTACCCGCGACCTCAGCGCGTCGCGGCGTCGGCTGGAGGAACTGAACGACACGCTGGAGGATCAGGTGGTCGAACGCACCACCGATCTTGCCCGCGCGAACGAGGAAATCCAGCGGTTCGCCTACATCGTCAGTCACGACCTGCGCTCGCCGCTGGTCAACGTCATGGGCTTTACCGCCGAGTTGGAAGCCGGGCAGAAAGTGCTGGCCGAGCTGGTCGACCGGGCCGAGGAAACGGCACCCGATATCGTGACCGACGATGCGCGATTCGCCGCGCGCGAGGACCTGCCCGAGGCGATCGGCTTCATCCGCACCTCGACCCAGAAGATGGATCGGCTGATCAACGCCATCCTGAAGCTGTCGCGCGAAGGGCGGCGGTCGATCACGCCCGAGAGGATCGACATGCCCGCGCTGATCGGGGGCATCCGCGACACGTTGCAGCACCGGCTGGACGAAATCGGCGGCACCGTGGAGGTGGTCGGCGCGCTGCCGGCGATCGTCACCGATCGGCTGGCGATCGAACAGGTCTTTGCCAACGTCATCGAAAATGCCGTGAAATATCGCGATCCCAAGCGGCCGGTGCGGATCACCGTGTCGGCGCAGCGGGTCGGCGCGCGCGCGGTGTTCGAAATCGCCGACAACGGCCGCGGAATCGATCCGCGCGACCATGCCCGCGTGTTCGACCTGTTCCGCCGATCCGGCGCACAGGATCAGCCGGGCGAAGGCATCGGCCTCGCGCACGTCCGCGCCTTGACCTACCGTCTGGGCGGGACCATCGACGTCGCCTCCGAGCTGGGGCAGGGGGCGACCTTCCGCATCAACCTTCCGCTCACCATCGATACGTCAGGGCCGCTTGCATGAACGCGCATCAATCCGTCACCATCGTCATGATCGAGGATGACGAAGGCCACGCCCGCCTGATCGAAAAGAACATCCGGCGCGCCGGCATCAACAACGACATCCGGCATTTCCTGGATGGCACGACCGCGCTCGATTACCTGTTCAACGATGCCCAGGGCCCGGCCCTGAACGGCCCGGCGCTGATCCTGCTCGACCTGAACCTGCCCGACATGAGCGGCACCGACATTCTGGCGAAGGTGAAGGCCGAAGGGTCGGCGGTGAAGCGTACCCCCGTCGTCGTGCTGACCACGACCGACGACAAGGTCGAAATCCAGCGCTGCTACGACCTGGGCTGCAACGTCTACATCACCAAGCCCGTGAATTACGAGAATTTCGCAAGTGCGATCCGCCAGCTCGGGCTGTTCCTGTCGGTCATCCAGGTCCCGGACCAGGCCGAGTAACGCCGTTGCCCCACGCCGGCGCGCACATCCTGTATATCGACGACGATGCCGGCCTGTGCCGTCTCGCCGAACGCGCGCTGACGCGTCGCGGGATGCGCGTGACCACCGCGCACGGCGGGGAAGCGGGGCTGGCGCTGGCGTCGGCGCAGCGGTTCGATCTGGTGACGGTCGACCATTATATGCCCGGCCTGGATGGGCTGGAGACGCTGAAGTGCCTGGCCGCGCTACCGAATCCGCCGGCGGTCATTTACGTGTCCGGTTCGGAGGATGCACGCGTCGCGGTGGCGGCGATGAAGGCGGGCGCGGCCGATTACGTCGTGAAGACGGTCGGCGACGATTTCTTCGACCTGCTGACCTCGGCCATCGCCAACGTCATGGTCAAGCAGGCGTTGCAGCGCGGCAAGGATCTGGCGGAGGCCGAGCTGCGCGCGTCCAACGCCCGGCTGGAAGCGCTGCTGAAGGAAGTGAATCACCGCGTCGCCAATTCGCTGCAACTGGTGTCGGCATTCGTCCATCTGCAATCGAGCCAGATTCAGGACGAAGCGGCGCGTGCCGCGCTTCAGGACACGCAGTCGCGCATCGCCGCGATCGGCGCGGTCCACCGCCGGCTCTACACCTCGAACGATGTCGAGGGGGTGGAGATGGACGAATATCTGCGCGCGCTGGTCGACGAACTCGGCCAGACCTGGTCGACCAGCCCCGACCACCGTATCCTGCTGACCAGCGATCCCATCCGCCTGCCGACCGATCGGGCGGTGTCGGTTGGTGTCATCGTCAACGAACTGGTCAGCAACGCGTGCAAATACGCATATGCCGACGCCTGCGGCGGCGAAATTCGCGTCGCGCTGCGCCGTCAGGGCGACGACCGGTTCGAGCTGGCGGTCGAGGATGACGGCTGCGGTATCGACGAGAATGCGGCACCCAAGGGGACCGGGCTCGGCACCAAGCTTGTCCGTACCATGGCGCAAAGCCTGCAATCGGCGGTCGTCTACACGCCCAATGCCCCGTGCGGCCTGCGCGCGACGTTGGTCGCCACGCTCAACTGACTTGCCGTGCGCGTGCGCGCGGGTAACCTCCCAGTCCGAACAAGGGTTTCTAACCCATCCCGTTCGTGCTGAGCTTGTCGAAGCACCGTTCTTTGTGCCGCGAGCGATGCGCGTGCGTATCGGAGAACGGTGCTTCGACAAGCTCAGCACGAACGGAGGTTGGGATGTCGCCCGACTTGAGGGGAGAGTGGATATGAATCGTCGTGATTTCCTGGCGTCGTCGGCGGCGGCCGGTGCGATCGGGTGCGTTCCGACAGGCGCGCTCGCCGCGCAGGCAACACCCGCGACAGGATCGGGCGACGCCGCGCTCAACGCACTGTTCGACACGACCTTTCGCGAGGCGGTCATGCGCTCGCCCGAACTCGCCACCTCGCTCGGGCTCGACAAGGGGCCGGGTGCGCCGCTCAAGCGTCGGCTGAGCGACCGCAGCCCGGCGGCGCGGGCGGCGAACCTCGCGCGGACCAAGGCCGCGATCGCTGCGATCGATAAGGTCGACGGCGCCACGCTGTCGAAGGGCGCGCGGCTCAACCGCGACGTCGTGCTCTATCAACTCCGCTCGCAGATCGTCGGGCCGGAGCGGTTCGGCGTCGATTCGCCGCAGCGGCCGTTCGTCATCACCCAGCAGGGCGGCGCCTATTTTTCCGTCCCCGACTTCCTCAATTCCTCGCATACGATTGCGACCGCGGAGGATGCAGAGGCCTATCTCGACCGCACCCGGGCGTTCGCCACCGCGCTCGACCAGGACAGCGCCAACCAGGAAGCGCAGGCGGCGCGCGGCTATCTCGCGCCGGACTTTTCGCTCGACCTCGCGCTCGGGCAGATGACGACGCTGCGCAAGCCTGCGCCGGCCGACAACACGCTGACCCAGTCGATCGTCCGCCGCACCGGGACCAAGATCCCCGGCGACTGGGCCGCGCGCTGTGCCGCGATCGTCGAAAAGGACGTCTACCCCGCGCTCGACCGCCAGATCGCGCTGGTGACGAAGCTCCGGAAGGGCGCGCGCACCTCTGCCGGGTTGTGGGACGTGCCGCAGGGGGCCGCGCTCTACGCCGCGGCGCTAGAACAGGCGACGACGACGAGGTTCACGCCCGACGAGGTCCATAAGCTAGGCCTGCAACAGGTGGCGGAGATCGGCGCGCAGCTCGACGCGATCCTGAAGGGCCAGGGCCTAACCCACGGCACCGTGGGCGAGCGGCTGACCGCGCTCAATGCGCGACCCGACCAGCTGTATCTCGACACGCCGGCGAGCAAGAAGGAACTGATCGACGGCCTGAACGCCGGCAACGCCGCGATGCAGGCGAAGCTGGCGCGCGCGTTCAACAATCCACCGAACGCCCCGCTGATGATCCAGGCGGTCCCGGTCGAGATCCAGGACGGTGCATCGAACGGCTATTACAGCCGCGCCGCGCTCGATGGTTCGCGGCCCGCGATCTACTGGATCAACCTAAAATCGGTCGGCGACTGGCCGAAATACACGCTGCCCAGCCTGACCTATCACGAAGGCGTGCCGGGGCATCACCTGCAGATCACCATCGCCCAAGGCAGCGATCAGCCGCTGATCCGCAAGGTCGGCGGGTTCAGCGCGTACAGCGAGGGCTGGGCGCTCTATGCCGAACAGGTCGCCGACGAACTCGGCGGCTATGCGACGCCGCTGGAAAAGGCGGGGTACCTGCAATCCTTCCTGTTTCGCGCCGCGCGGCTGGTGGTCGACACCGGCATCCATGCCAAGCGCTGGACCCGCGAACAGGCGACCGATTACATGGTCGCCACCACCGGCTTCGCCCGCGCCCGTTCGCAGCGCGAGGTCGAGCGGTACTGCACCCAGGCCGGACAGGCGTGCAGCTACAAGGTCGGGCACATCGCGTGGCTTCGCGCGCGAGACAACGCGCGCAAGATCCTGGGCGCGAAATATGATGTGAAGATGTTCCACGAGGTGTTGCGCGACGGTGCGGTACCGTTGACGATCCTGGAACGTCTGGTCGAGGAACGCGCACGGGCGATGGTGTGAGCGTTTTGCCCCCTCTCCCCGAACGGGGAGAGGGCTAAGGCTGGTGGAACCGCCGTGCCCGATCTGCTTTCTCCCGCGTAACGATCCGCCGGGAGAGCCAATCCATGTTCCGCCGCCTGACCCTAGCCACCGCGACCGCCGCGCTTGCGCTGTCCCCGATCACCGCCAGCGCGCAGACCGCGCGGGCGATCACCCAGTCCGACCGCAGCCAGGGCGCGCAGGCCAATCCCGAGCTCGTCGCGCAGTTCGGCGGCCGGTACGACGGTCCGCAGGCCGCCTTCGTCGAGCGGGTCGGCAAGCGCGTCGCGCTGCAATCGGGGCTGTCGAATTCGCAGAACGACTTCACCGTCCAGTTACTGAACTCGCCGGTCGAAAACGCCTTCGCCATCCCCGGCGGCTATGTCTACGTCACCCGCCAGTTGCTCGCGCTGATGAACAGCGAGGACGAACTGGCGTTCGTGATGGGGCACGAGGTCGGCCATGTCGCGGCGCGCCACTCGGCGGGGCGGCAGAAGACGTCGACGATCGGTAGCGTGCTGGCCGGGATCGTCGGCGCGGTGGCGGGCAATTCCGGGATCGGTCAGTTGATCGGCGCCGGCGCGCAGCAGGCGGCCGGGCTCATCACGCTGAAATACGGGCGCGATCAGGAATATCAGGCCGATACGCTGGGCATCAGATATGTCGCAGGCGCGGGCTACGATCCGGGTGCCGCGCCGCTGATCCTGGGCGCGCTGGGGGCGGAAACGGCGCTGGAAGCGCGCGCGGCGGGGCGCGATGCCAATGCCGTGCCGACCTGGCTCAGCACCCATCCGTCGAACACCGCCCGGGTCCAGCGTGCGCGCCAGCTGGCGCAGCAGGCCGCCCGCACCGGCACGCGGGTCGGCCAGGATACCGCGTTCCTGCGAATGCTGGACGGCATGGTCTATGACGACGACCCCGCGCAGGGCGTGATCGATGGCCAGACCTTTCGCCACCCGCAACTCCGTTTCCGCTTCACGGCACCCGCCGGCTACACCATCGCCAACGCCGCCGATGCGGTGACGGTCGCCGGTCAGCGTGGCCAGGCGCAGCTTTCCGCCGCCGGCCGCACGACGCCGGCCGCGGCGGTCGTCCAGCGTTTCCAGGCGATCGGCGGGCAGATCGACGCGTCGCAGGTACGCGAGACGACGATCGGCGGTCGTGCCGCAGCGATCGCGACGACCAGCGCCGCGGCGAACAACCAGCGGGTCGACGCGACCGTCATCGCGACGACGCTGCCGTCGGGCACATATGTCTGGACGATCGTGACGCCGCAGGGGAACGGCATCGGCCCGTTCGAACCGCTGCTGACGAGTTTCGCACCGCTCAACACGACCGAAGCCGCGCAAATCCGCGGCAAGCGAATTCGCATCCATATGGTGCGGGCCGGCGACACGATCGACAGCCTGGCGCGGCAGATGGCCTATCCAACGCTGCAGCGCGACCGGTTCCTGACGCTGAACGGCATCGCGGACGGGACGGCGCTGCGTCCGGGCACGCTGGTCAAGCTGGTGGTCACTGGATAGGCGGGCGTTTGGGCGCTAAGCGGTCGGGATGAATCGTCCGGCCCTTTCCGTCGTGATCCCCTGCTACAACGAGGAAGCCTGCCTCGAACAGCTCCACGCCCGCGTGTCCGCCGCCGCCCGCGCCGCCGTCGGCGACGATCACGAGATCGTGCTGGTCAACGACGGCTCGCGCGATGGCAGCTGGAGCGTGATGCAGCGCCTGTCCGCGCTCGACCCGCGGCTGGTCGCGATCAACCTGTCACGCAACCATGGGCATCAACTGGCGCTGACGGCGGGCCTCGACCTGTGCGCGGGCGAACAAATCCTGGTCATCGATGCCGACCTGCAGGATCCACCCGAACTGCTGAGCGACATGCGCGCCGCGATGGTTTCCAGCCAGGCCGACGTCGTCTACGCTGTGCGCCGCAAGCGCGATGGCGAGACGTTCTTCAAAAAGGCGACGGCCTCGGCCTTCTACCGCGTGCTGGACCGCGTCACCGACGTGCCGATACCGCTCGACACCGGCGACTTCCGCCTGATGAGCCGTCGCGCGCTGGATGCCTTCCTCAGTTTGCCCGAACAGGCGCGCTTCATTCGCGGCATGGTCGCCTGGGTCGGCTTCCGCCAGGTCCCGTTCCTCTACGACCGGCATGAACGGCTGGCGGGGGAAAGCAAATATCCACTGGGCAAGATGATCCGCTTCGCGCTCGATGCGGTCACCGGCTTTTCCACGGCCCCCTTGCGTTTCGCCAGCCACGTCGGCCTGGCGCTGACCGGGGCGACCGTGCTGCTGTTCCTGTACGTCATGGGCAGCTTCGTGCTCGGGCACACGGTGCAGGGTTGGACATCAACGATGCTGGTCGTGTTGTTCCTGGGTTCGGTCCAGATGTTCGTGCTCGGGATGATCGGCGAATATCTCGGGCGACTGTACGTCGAATCGAAGCGCCGCCCGCTCTACCTGATCGCAGACGTCGCCGGTCCGGCGCAGGGCCGGGCGAGTCTGGGCTATCGCGCCGGCGAGGGGCCCCGTCCCGTGCGGCCGGAGCCGACCGAAGGCCTCATCGCAGCCGCGACGCCGCCCGAGGAGGGCTGAAGGGTCGCTCCGCCACACGAAAAGGGCCGCCGGCATGTCGCCGACGGCCCTTTTCGATTACCGGAAGCGCGGCGGATCAGCCGTCGTAGTCGCCGCCGACGTTCGTGTTGCGCGGCGGGGCGGCGGCGGTCAGGCGCAAGGCCTCTGCCGAAGCGGCCAGCGAACCGATTTCGTCGGGTGCTTCCTCGTCGTCGATCTGCACCTTCTGCAGGCCAGACACGACGGCTTCCTCCAGATGGTTCGGACGCACGGTCTGCTCGGCGATCTCGCGCAGCGCAACGACCGGGTTCTTGTCGCGGTCGCGATCGATCGTCAGTTCCGCACCACCCGAAATCTGGCGCGCACGCTGGGCCGCCAGCAACACCAGGTCGAAACGGTTGGGGATCTTGTCGACGCAATCTTCGACGGTAACGCGCGCCATCGGCGGTTCCTTGGCTAAATACCGGGGTCCGGGGAAGCGCGCCAGATAGGCCGCAGGGGGCGGAGAGTCAAGAAAATCACGTCTCCGCCCGCGCCGGCATTGCTGACCGGGCGGCGGGAACGTGTCAGAGGTTGCGGCAATAGGAACACAGCGGCAGGCCGCCGGTCCCGGACACGCGGTTCTGGCGTTCGATATTGTTGCCGACGGTACACGCGTTGTCGTTGTGATGGACGCCCGTACCGGGCAGTTTCGAGTGATAGGTAGCGACTTTTGCCATGAACCATCCCTTTCGCATTAAAATCCAAGGCTAAAGTGAGATCAGCGATGGCGTCGAACCCAACTGCCTCGGGAACGGAGGATATGGTGTCACCGCCGACCGGCCACGCACGGACGTCACAGGGCGATGTCGCGGCGCATCCCATGGCCGAACCGCCCGCACAGCCGACCTTCGTCGTCGACGGCAACGCGCTGACCCTGCTTGATACCGGGCCGCGGCGGCTGGATGCGCTGCTTGCGCTCATCGCCGGGGCGCAGCGATCGCTGCGACTCCTGTTCTACATCTACGTCGCGGACTACGCCGGACGGGCCATCCGCGAAGCGCTGATCGACGCGCGGCGGCGCGGGGTGGCGGTGTCGCTGACGATCGACGGGTTGGGCAGCGAACCCGCCGCGGCGCGCGATTTCTTTGCCCCGCTGGCCGCGGAAGGCGCCGACGTCTGTCAGTTCATCCCGCGCTGGGGGCGGCGCTACCTGCTGCGCAACCACCAGAAACTGGCGATCGCCGACGAAAGCACCGCCATCGTCGGCGGCTTCAATGTGCAGGACAGCTATTTCGGGACGCCGGCCGATCAGGCGTGGCGCGATCTGGGGTTGCTGATCGACGGGCCTGCGGTGTCACGCCTCGCTGGCTATTACGATGCGCTGGCGAAGTGGATGCATACGCCCAAGGCGAAGATGCGTGCGCTGCGCAAGCTGCTGCGTCGCTGGAGCGAGCCCAGGGGCAATGCGCGCTGGCTGTTGGGCGGACCGACGCGGCGGTTGTCGCCCTGGGCCAAGGTCGTCCGCAACGACATGCGCCGTGCCGGACAGACGGATATCGTCAGCGGCTATTTCGCGCCCAGTCCGGCGATGCTGCGCCGCCTGGACAAGGTCGGCCTGCGCGGTCGTGTCCGCCTGGTCCTGCCGTCGAAGACCGATCATGGTGCCGCACTCTGGGCGTCGCATTTCACTTATGCCGGGCTGTTGCGCAAAGGCGTCCAGATCTTCGAATACCAGCCGACGAAGCTGCATACGAAGCTGTACGTCATCGACGACACCGTCCACATCGGGTCGGCCAATTTCGACATGCGCAGCCTGTTCCTGAATCTGGAACTGATGCTGCGCGTCCACGACGCCGCCTTTGCCGCCCATCTGCGCGCCTATGTCGATGGGGAAATCGCAAACTCGACACAGATCAGCGAAACGCTCTATCGCAACCGCACGACGCCCTGGATGCGGGTCAAGCAGTTCGCCGCCTATTTCGTCATGGCGGTGCTCGATCCCAGCGTGTCGCGCAGGCTCAATTTCGGTAACGAGGGGATATCCGAGTGATCGCAGGACTGGAGCTGGGGGGCACGAAATGCGTCGCCCTGCTGGGCGAGGGGCCGAACCGGATCGTCGAGCGGGTTGGCGTGCCGACAACGACGCCCGAGGAGACGATCGGCGCGTTGGAAGCCGCGCTGGATGGCTGGGCGTTCGATCGTATCGGGATCGCGTCGTTCGGTCCGATCGACCTGACCCCGAACACCGCCGCCTATGGATCTATCGCCGGCACGACCAAGGCGGGGTGGAGCGGCACCGCGCTCCACGCCCGCTTCGCCGCGCGCTACGGCAAGCCGACCGCGATCGAAACCGACGTCGTCGGCGCGGCGCTGGCCGAGGGGCAGTGGGGTGCGGCACAGGGGATGTCGGACCATATATACATCACGATCGGCACCGGCGTCGGGATCGGCGCGGTCGTCGGTGGCAGGCCCGCCGGGGGCGTCGCGCATGGTGAGGCGGGGCACATGCGCATCAAGCGCGCAACCGGCGACGACTTCGCGGGCTGGTGCCATTTTCACGGCGACTGCGTGGAGGGGCTGGTCAGCGGTCCGGCGCTCGCGCTGCGCACCGGGATCACGGGGGCCGACATTCCGCGCGACCACCCGGTGTGGGATCACGCCGCGCACGACATCGCGATGCTGCTGCACAATCTGGTCGTCACCCTGGCGCCGGAACGGATCGCACTGGGCGGCGGCATCCCGACCGCCCGGCCCGAACTGATCCCGATGATCCGCGTGAAGCTGGCCGAGAGTTTGGCGGGCTATGGCATGTTCGGCCGCTATGCGTCGGAACTCGACACGCGGCTGGGGCCTCCGGGGCTGGGCGACATGGCGGGACCGTTGGGAGCGATCGCTGTAGGGCTGGCGGCGTAAGAAGATCGTTCAGAGAAGGCGCAGAGGCGCGGAAAAGGCCGACCTGTCTCGCGCCATCGATAATCTTCACCCCTCCCCTTCAGGGGAGGGGCCGGGGGTGGGGCCTCTCCGCGAGTGCCTTGCATGCGGCACCGCCCCCCCAACGCCTCCCCTGAAGAGGAGGGGCTAGATGAAGAATTTCGCGGCAGGCGAACACTCTTAGCGTCTTTTTCTGAATCACGCGTTCTTCAATCGCTCCGCATGCCAGGCGACATGGTCGGCCATGAAGGTCGAGATGAATAGGTAGCTGTGGTCGTACCCCGGCTGCATCCTAAGCGTCAGCGGGATGCCGGCACGGTCGCACGCTGCCTGTAGCAGGTCCGGCTTCAGCTGTTCCGCCACAAACGAGTCGGCGTCCCCCTGATCGACCAGCAGTTCGTCCACTCGGGCACCATCGTCGATCAGTGCGCAGGCGTCGTAGGCGCGCCAGGCCGCGTGATCGGGGCCGAGGTAGCCGCCCAGCGCCTTCTCACCCCACGAGCAGTTCAACGGCGAGGCGATCGGAGCGAACGCCGACACGCTTTTGAACCGGCCCGGGTTGCGCAGCGCGATCGTCAGCGCGCCGTGCCCGCCCATCGAGTGGCCGAAGATCGATTGCCGGCGCATGTCGGCTTGCGGAAACTCCGCGGCGATCAGCGCGGGCAGTTCGTCCTCGACATAGCGCTTCATCCGAAAATTCGCCGCCCACGGTTCCTGCGTCGCATCGACGTAGAAGCCCGCACCCTGGCCGAAATCCCAGCCGGCGTCGTCCGGCACGCCTTCGCCGCGCGGCGACGTGTCCGGGGCGATCAGGATCACGCCGGCGTCCGCGCAGGCACGGCGATATTCGCCCTTGTCCATGACGTTGGCATGGGTGCAGGTCAGGCCCGACAGATACCAGAGCACCGGCAGCTGCGTGCCCTCGTCGTGCGGCGGCACGTACACGGCAAAGGTCATATCCGTACCGGTCGCCTGCGACGCGTGCCTGTACACCCCCTGGCTGCCCCCGAACGCCTTGCTTTCGCTGACTATTTCGATCGTCATTGTGGACACTCCGGCGATGAGAACGTATATCGAACGCGATGGCCCAGCTCGATGTCCGGGAAAAGCTCGAAATTCTCGCCGATGCGGCGAAATACGATGCGTCCTGCGCGTCGTCGGGCACCTCTAAACGCACGTCGGTGGGTGGCAAGGGCATCGGATCGACCGAGGGCAGCGGCATCTGCCACGCCTATGCCCCCGATGGCCGCTGCATCAGCCTG
>DASTEN010000335.1:0-7962 GCA_035709645.1 Sphingomonas sp. | reverse complement strand
CCTCGTCGATCGCGACCAGCGCCAGGTCGGCGAAGCGAACGCCTTTTCCGGCGACCGCCGCCGTCCCGACGACGATGCGGATCGATCCGTCGGCCAGCCCCGCCTTGACGCGCTTGGCCTCTGCGGCGCTCGACAGGCGGGAGAGCGAGGCGACCGCGATGTCGGTGCCGGCGAAGCGTTTGCGGAACGTGTCGAGATGCTGGCGGACCAGCACCGTCGTCGGTGCGGCGACGACCACCTGCCGCCCGGCCAGCGCCACCATCGCGGCGGCACGCAACGCGACTTCGGTCTTTCCGTAGCCGACATCGCCGACGACAAGCCGGTCCATCGGCGTGCCCGAGGCCAGGTCGTCGCGGATGGCGGCGATCGCGCGGGCCTGATCGGGCGTTTCGGTGAAGGGGAAGGCGGCAGCGAAGCTTTCGTGAGCCGCGGCGTCCGGAATTACCGGATCGACGGTGCGTGCCGCGCGTTCCTGCGCGACCTTGGCCAGCGCACGCGCGCTTTCGGCGATGGCGCGATCGATGTCGGCGCGGCGCTTGTCCCAACTCGATCCGTCCAGGCTGTCGAGCGCGACCGCATCGCCATCCGCGCCGTAGCGCCACAGCCGGTCGGCCTCCGCCAGACCGACGACCCGGCGTCCGCCGCGCGCATATTCCAGGACGATCCCCTCGTCGCCATCGGCCAGCGGCTCGAGACCCAATACGCGACCGATGCCGTATCGTTCGTGCACGACCAGATCGCCGATCGCGACCTCGGCGACCGACAGCGCGGCCAGACCCTGTGCGGCATGGTCGTCGCGTCCGGCCCGGCCACCCAGCAGATCGGCGGCGGCAACGACGGTGACGGGGCCGGCGACCAGCCCGCGGGGCAGCGCGACCGGCAGCGCCAGCAGCGTGCCCGCGCTGGCGCGCGCCACGTCGTGCCAGTCGGTCGCGTCGACGATTGTGGTCTTCAGGCGCCTGGCCAGGCGCGGTTTCAGGAAACGCAGGTCGCGGTCGACTCCGGCGATCACCAGCGGACCCTCGGCCAGCGCCGCGCGGGCGAAGCGGGCGAAGGCGGCGGTCGGGTCCTTTCGTTCGACGAAGCGGGGCGGCGGCGGGGCGCTGTCGGCATCCAGAGCGAGCGTCCGGCGCGCGTCGAGCGCCGCCGCCCAATCCTCCGCCGAAATCGGCCGCATGGCCCCCCGCGCGGTTTCGGTCGCCAGCGCCGCCAATCGGTCGCGTCGGGCGTCGACGTCGACGTCCCGCATCACGACGGCGTCGGGCAGATGGTCGAGGATCGTCGCGGTGCGATCGGCGTCCGGTTCGGCCGCGCGGCCGATCGCCAGCCGCTCGCAGGCCGCCGTGCTCCGCTGGGTCAGCGCGTCGTACCAGTCGATGCTCGCGACACGCTCGTCCTCGCCCATCGTGATCCGTGCCGGACCGGTGGCATCGACCGGATAGATATCGATCGCGCGGCCGCGAACGGCATATTCGCCGGGTTCGTCGACCCGGTCGTCGTCGCGGTAGCCGATGGCGTCGGCCATCGTCCGGAATTCTTCCCGGTCGATCGCCTGGCCGAGCGCGAGGATCGGCGGTTCGGCCTCGAAGGCGTCCGGCGGGGCGATACGGTCGAGCGTGGCGGCAACCGGCAGGATCAGGATCGGCGCATCCTTCGCGGTGCGGACGTGCAGCGCGTGCAGCGCCGACACGCGCGCTCCGATGTTCGCGGCCGACGCCCCGGCCGCCTCGCCGGGCAGCGCGTCGCTGGCGGGATAGTGGACGATCAGGCGGGCAGGCGACAGTGCGCGGGCGAGCGTCGCGATCGCCTCGGCACGACCATGGTCGCGGGCGATGAAGATCACGCCCTTCGTCGCCTTGGTTGCGACCAGCTGGATGGCGACGGCGGCGGCGGGAGCGGGGGCAAGCGTCGCGGGCGGGGCAGGCGGGGGTTGAAGCACGATCGTAATCCCGACGCCGGCGGAACTGCCGGGGACTTGGCGAACGTCGCTTCGGCACGGCTGTTCCGCGCGCCGGATGCGCGATTGATCGGGATCATAGCATCGTCTGACACGTTGCCGCCGAATGCAACTCTATCGCTTCCAGTTCACGACCGAAGCCGGCCAGGCCGGCGATACCGTCGAATCCAGCCATTCCTCGGACAGGGACGCGATGTGCGATGCGGTCCGGACCGTCGCCGAAATGTTGAAGGAACAGGCAAACGGCCAGACCGAGATGAAAGGATTTTCGGTCGGTTTGCACGACCCCGATGGACGCGATGTCGGCGGGATCGAAGTTATCATCAGCGGTCCCGCCGCATGCCTATGACATCGATCAATCACGATCCCGAAACGTTCGGTTATCGAGCCCCCATGATAGAGGGGCATGAGGCATTGGCGCTGTGGTTGCGCCGTCTGGAAACACGGTCCGCGCTGACCGAATTCGACCGTGAAACGATCATGGACCTGCCGGGCCAGATCCGCCGCTATGCATCGTCGCGCGACGTGGTACGGTTGGGGGAGCGGATGCAGCACAGCTGTCTGGTCGTCGATGGCATCGTCGCCCGCTTCGGCCAGACGTCGGAGGGGCATCGACAGCTTTCGGCGCTGTACATCCCGGGCGACATGGCGGACCTGCATTCGGCGGTATTGCCGGTCGTCAGCGCCCCCCTGCAATCGACCATCAGCGCGACGATCTACGCCATTCCGCACGACGTCATCCGCCGGGCTTGCGATCGATCGACGACGCTTGCGCGCGCATTCTGGCGGGATTGCGTGGCCGACGCCCAGATCGCGTCCGAATGGTTGCTGAACGTCGGACGCCGCGGGGCGTTGGCCAAGGTCGCGCATCTCCTGTGCGAACTGTCGTGTCGCTACGAAGCGATCGGCCTGCCGCATCGCGAATTCGCGCTCAACCTGACGCAGACGCATGTCGGAGAGGCGCTGGGGCTGACCGGCGTCCATGTGAACCGCATGATGCGCGCCTTGCGCGACCGCGGCCTGATCGGCACCGAAGGGACCCTGCTGCGCATCCTCGATTGGAAGGGGCTGGCCAGCGTCGGCGATTTCGACCCCGGCTACCTTCACCTGCGCCGCGAAGTCGATTGCTGACCGGCAGGTCGATCGCGCCGCCCTAGCTTTGGTCGGCGAGCGTGAAGATGCGCTCCATCGGCAGCCATTTGTCCGCCCCGGCACGGATCGGGCGCTGGTACGCCGCCATCTCGGCCTCCCAGCGCGCGACGGTCGCCTGGAGCGATGGGTTTGCCGGGCGGGGAAAGTCCGGCGTGACCTCGGCGATCATCACCAGCCGATCCGCGACCTGCCAGATCTCCATGTCGACAAAGCCCCGGTCGCGGATGTCGCGGACGACATCGCGCCAGACCGCGCCCGCGGCGTGACGATCGCGATAGGCGGAAATCAGCGCGGCATCGGCGATAAGGTCGAGGGCGAAGACGTGGCGGGGCATGGATGTCCTTCGGCAGAAAAATGGCCCGCCGCTCGGGGGGAGCGGCGGGCCGATGATTACATGTCTTGATGCGCCTTAGAACCGCAGGCTCGCCCCCGCGATGACCTGGCGGCCAAGCAAATCATACCGGAACACGGAGTTCGTCTGTAGCAGGCCGAGCAGACCGCGCGCATCCGGGATCAGCGGCGGATCCTTGTCCAGCAAGTTGTTCGCCGTGATACGGAACGTGAACTGCTTTGCGACTTCGATGGTCAGCGCGAGATCGAAGTAATTATACGCGTCCAACCGGTTGTAGATCGAACGCCGCGCCGAAGCGGCGTAGCCGATCCCGGCAGATGCCGGTGCGTTGAACGTGATCGTCATTGGATCGATGTACCGCCAGTTCAGGGACAAACTAGTGCCTTGCATTGGCGAGTAGGTCGTCCGCAAACCGTGGGTCCACTTCGGTATGCCTTCGCCGCAGCCTGGTCCGTACAAGCCCTTGCAATCGCGCGCCGGGATGGTCGGCGCGCCCTGGCTACCCTGACGTGTCGTCAGCGAACCGTTGAAGGACCAGTCGATCTTGCCGAATTTGCCAAGGCCAAGCGAATATTGTGCCTGGAAATCCCAGCCGTGCGACTGGCTGCGATACCCGTTGCCAGTACCCTGACGGATAAAGCCGGCGGTCGGCGGCGTTGCAGCGTTGGCCGGTGCGGACAGGGTGAAGGTCACCGGATCGCGGACCACATACTGGCACCAATAGGGGTCGCCTGTCAGCAGGCACTCGTTCAATGTTCCATTCGCGTCGAAATAGGTGATCTGGTCTTTCAGGTCGATCAGGTACCGATCCGCCGAAATAGTCAGCCCCTTGATGAAGCTTGGCGTAAGAACGACGCCGAACGTTTTGGTATAGGCGGTTTCCGGTGCCAGCCCGAATTCGCCGCTGCGGATGGTACAGGCGCCATCGGGGCAGTTGAGCGTTGCGCTGCGATACAGATTATCGGGCAGACCCGTCCGGCGGCAGGCCTCCAACGTTGCTTCCTGACGAGCCCCAGCGAGGGAGCACGGATCCTGCGGTGCGCCGATGCGCGTGAAGAACACGTCGTTGGCATTGGTGGCTTGGCTGAGGGTCGGTGCGGCCTGTGCCTTGTTGATCGACCCGCGGAAGGTCACGTCGCGCACAGGCGACCAGATACCTTCCACTTTCCAGGTGTCGAAGCTGCCGACCAGCTGATTGTACTTTGACTTACGATAGCCCAGGTTCATCTGTAGCAGCTTCGTCCAGTCTTGGTCTTCGACCAGCGGGACATTCGCCTCGATATTGCCTTCCCAAATGTTGCGACGCAGCCGTGAATTGGAGCCGCCGACAAGGGCGAAATAGCCCGCATCGCCAGAGTTGACGAACTTCTCGTCGCGGTATTCGCCACCGACTGCGATGGCCAAGCCCTGCGTGGCGAACGGCGAGGTCAGACCATATTTGCCCAGATCGGCACTGACGGTCCCGACAACCTGGAACATGACGGGGATGGAGTTGCCCTGTCCATTAGAAGGTCCCGCGACGTAATTCAGGAAGTCGACGTTGGTCGCGGCAAACGCCCGGAATGCGTTGAACGGAACGCAGGCCGGATCGGTGCCATCGGCGCGCGATCGACAGGTCGGGACGCCATTCACATTTACGACGTCGAGCGACCTCTGAACCTTCGTGAAGTCGGGGAACGCACCGCGGGTCAAGATCGAGCGGTTGCTGGCATAGACGCCTTGCAACTCGTACCGCAGCGCCTCGGAAATCTGTCCGCGAACCCCTAGCGTGGCGCGGGTCCCGCGGTTCTCGAACCGGTTTGCCTCCTGTGGCAGACCGTCGAGGCGGTAGCGTAGATCGAAATTTGCGAAGGATGTCGCGTTACCCGCCTCTGCACCGCACAGGTCGGCCGCCTGCGCTGCAGACAGATACGGATTAGCGCAATTGGTACGGAATGGCGTCGAACCGTAAGCGGTGTAGCTTATAATCCGCTGCGGAAGTGGATTTTCCGATTTGTCGTTGTAGTAAAGCAGCGTGCCAAAGACTTCCGCCGCGTTCGAAATGCGGAAGTTCAGGAAGCCACCCGCGTTCCAGCGGCGGAACTGGCGCTGATAGGCGTAATCGCTAAATGGGTTCGTGACGGTATTGGGGCCACTGTTATAGCTTACGAAGCGGGCCGCGCCGTTCGGATCGTTGACCAAAGCCTGACCGGTGCGGGGACCACTTGTCGGAAGAATGAAGCCCGATTGCGTATAAGTGCTTGTGAAGCACGACAGGGTACCGTCCGCTGCGGGAGTCAGCAACGAACACGACGAGGTCGAGCGTGATTCGATCGGGACGACATCCGAGCTGCGATAGTTGACGAAGCCCGTGATATTCAGGCGATTGTCGAACAGGTTCTTGCCGGCTGATAGCGCAATATTCGCCCGGGCGCCGTCGTTGACCCAGCCGACCGGGGCCGGAAAGCCGGTTCGGCGTGCTGCCCCATTGACGACGTTGTCCTTGTTGTAATGGTTGTAGATCCCATACCCGGCGTCGAGTCGGATTCCATTCAGATCCTTCTTCAGGATGAAATTGACGACGCCCGAGACCGCGTCCGATCCGTAGACCGACGACGCGCCGCCGCTCAATACATCGACACGCTCGACGAGCGCGTTCGGGATGATGCCGACGTCCTGACCGTTTTGGATGCCCAGGCGCATACCATCAACGAGGGTCAGCGTCCGTTCGAAGCCGAGGCTGCGGAGCTTGATGCGCTGACGCCCCTCGGAGTCGGCATAGTTCTGTTCGGCATTGGGAGCGACCTGCGGAAGGCGGTTGAGCACCTCCTCAATGGTGGTTGCACCCTGTTCGAGGATTTCGGCTGCGGTCACGGTCGTGATCGGTGCCGCGGACTTGAGGTTCGGGCGCACGATGCGCGTGCCGGTCACGATTACGTCTCCGGCGCGGCCGGCGACGCTTTGCGGTTTGTCCTCGTCGTTCGCGATCTTCGCGTCCGCTACCGGGTCCCCCGTCGGCGTGGTCGTGTCCTGCGCCGCCGCCGGCAGCGCGACGCCGGCGGCGAGCACCGTCGTCAGCAACAGATATGTGAGTCTGGTCTTCATGATGTCCCCTTTGTCTCCCCTCGACACGCTCTGCGGCGCGTTTGAATCTGGTTTGGCCTCAGCCGCGCAGGCTGGGTGCGGCGCGCACGTCGGTGCGGCCGGTTCCGTCGGTCACCGCGTAGGTGAAGCCCTTTTGCAACGCGAAGGCGCCGACGCGGCCGTCGCGGTCGAGGGCGATGAAGCCGACCTGCGCGTCCGCCACCGCATCGCCGCGCAGCCGCGCGATATGTTCGACCGCCTCGCGGCACGCGGCATCCGCCGACAGGCCGCCGCGCATCGAGGCGACGACGCGTGCCGACCCTGCGATGCGGGTCACTTCCTCGCCCACGCCGGTCGCGGTCGCCGCGCCGACGCCCGCCTCGACGAACAGGCCCGCGCCGACCTGCGGTGAATCGCCGACGCGGCCGTGTATCTTGAACGCCATGCCCGATGTCGTGCAGGCGCCTGCGAACGCCCCGTCCGCGCCGCGACCGATGATGCCGATCGTGTCGTGGTTGCGTGCATCGCCCCGGAAGCCGGTGCCGCCGATGCGGTTCTCGATATTGGCCTCGGGCTTGTACTTCGCGGTCTTCAGCCACGCCTGCCAGGCCGTGCGCGCCTCGGGCGTCAGCAGGTTGCGCTTGGGAAAGCCATTCGCGAGCGCGAACCGCGTCGCGCCGTCGCCGACCAGGAAGGTGTGCGGCGTCCGTTCCATGACGGCGCGCGCGACCGATACGGCGTGCATGACATCCTGCAACGCCGCGACCGCGCCGACCTGGCCGCGGTCGTCCATGATGACGGCATCCAGCGTCACGATCCCGTCACGATCGGGATAGCCCGAATAGCCGACCGAGTGGTTGGCGGGGTCCGCCTCGGGCACGCGGGCGCCGGCTTCGATCGCATCGAGCAGGCTGCCGCCCGCCGTCAGCCGCGCCAGCGCCGCGGCGTTGGCGGCGGCACCGAAATCCCACGTTGAAAGGATGATCGCGCCGGCCGGCGCCGCGGCGCGGGCGGTCGGCAGCGCACCGGCCAACGACGCGACCGCTCCTGCCCCCAGCAGCGCGCGCCGTTGCGGCGACCGCAGCGATTCGACCCCGTCATGATCGCTCATGGTCACGCTTGCTCCCCCCGGGTTCGCTATACCTGTGCTAGCAATGCAGTTTATACTTATGCTTTCAAGTGGGAAAGCAGATTTCACTTGTGCAGCGTTCCGTTTCCGGGGGCGGTGTTGCCGCGATACATCGCCAAAACGGTGGAATCAGGTCAGCGCGGCGTCGTCGACGAGCAGGTGGATGACCCGCGGGGCGACCCGGACGATCCCGCGGACGCCGGGCGCGGTGACCGGTTCGACGTCGACGGCATCGCGCAGCGCGATCCGGATCCGGCCTGGCTTGCGCGTCACCTGTCCGATGTTGTCCGCGCCGCCGAGGGCCGCGAC
>DASTEN010000334.1:0-12612 GCA_035709645.1 Sphingomonas sp. | reverse complement strand
TGCCGCGATCAGCGTCACGAACTCGCCGAACGGCAGCGGCGAACGGTCGGCGGAGGGCGGGGGCGTGTGCGTTTCGGCGGGGGATTCGATGGTCTGCGACATAACGGTGCCTCCATGGCCCATGTCGCCCGCCGGGTCACGCACAGGATGACCCTGTTCCCGTCGCTCGCCTACGTCTATCTTCATGCGCATACCCGTATTGTTCAGGATGTTGAGACTCATGGCTGACACGCCGCTTTCGCAGGTTCCGCTGATTTCGATGGCGCAGGCGGAGCAGGACCCCGATGGTTTCGCCCGCGACTTCGGTGGCTCGTTCCAACGCTTCGGTTTCGCGATGGTGTCCGACCATGGCGTCGATCAGGGCGTGATCGACCGCGCCTGGGCGATGACCAAGGCGTTCTTCGACCTGCCCGAAGAGGAAAAGCGCCGGTTCTTCATCGATGGCGGCGGCGGCGCGCGCGGCTACACCCCGTTCAAGACCGAGATCGCCAAGGGCGCGAGCCATGTCGACCTGAAGGAATTCTGGCACGTCGGCCGCGAACTGGCGAAGGGCCACCGCTTCGAAAGCCATATGCCCGCCAACCTGTGGCCCGACCGGCCCGAGGGCTTCCGCGAGACGTTCCTGGACCTGTTCAAGGCGCTGGACGATGCGGGCTTGCGCCTGCTCTCGGCGATCGCTCTGCACCTCGACCTCGACAAGGACTGGTTCGACCATGCCGTCGAGGACGGCAATTCGGTCCTGCGCCTACTCCACTATCCCCCGGTCCCCGCCGATGCGCCCGAAGTCCGCGCCGGCGCGCATGAGGACATCAACCTCATCACGCTGCTGTTGGGGGCCGAGGAAGCGGGTCTTGAACTGCTCGAGAAGAACGGCACCTGGCTGCCGGTCAAGCCACCCGCGGGCGCGATGGTCGTCAACGTCGGCGACATGTTGCAGCGGCTGACCAACCACGTCCTGCCGTCGACCACGCACCGCGTCGTCAACCCGGCGCCCGAACGCCGCGGCTTCTCCCGCTATTCGATGCCCTATTTCCTCCATCCCGCGCCCGATTTCATGATCGAGACGCTGCCGGGGACGATCAGCGAGGACCGCCCCAACCGCTACGAAACGCCGATCAGCAGCCATGATTACCTGATGGAGCGGCTGGTCGAGATCGGGCTGATCAAGAAGTAAAGGCCTCGCCGGTCCCAAAGCTTCCTGCGTCACGCCGGCCTTGTGCCGGGGTCTACTGAGCCGCTAGGCGCTTTCCAGCGGATATGTGGCCCCCGGTCTGCGCCGGGGTGACGAAGGGGGATTGCATGGCGGAGTCGTTGAAAGTCGCATTGGCGGGCCTCGGGACCGTGGGCGGTGGCGTCATTCGCCTGCTCGATGCCAACCGCGACCTGATCGAACGCCGCGCCGGCCGCCGGATCGAGGTCGTCGCCGTGTCCGCTCGCGACCGCACCAAGGACCGCGGCGTCGACCTCAGCCGGTTCGACTGGATCGACGACACGACCGAACTCGCCGCCCACCCCCGCGCCGACGTCGTCGTCGAACTGATCGGCGGATCCGACGGCCCCGCCCTGACCCTCGCCCGCAAGACGCTCGCTGCCGGCAAGGCGTTCGTCACCGCCAACAAGGCGATGCTCGCCCACCACGGGCTCGAACTCGCCGAAGCCGCCGAGGCGAAGGGCGTCGCGCTGAAGTACGAGGCTGCGGTCGCGGGGGGCATTCCGGTCATCAAGGGCCTGCGCGAAGGCGCCGCCGCCAACGCGATCGAACGCGTGACCGGCATCCTGAACGGCACCTGCAACTTCATCCTTAGCAAGATGGAAGCCGAGGGCCGCGACTTCGCCGAGGTGCTCGCCGAAGCGCAGGCGCTGGGATATGCCGAGGCCGACCCGAGCTTCGACATTGATGGCGTCGATGCTGCGCACAAATTGTCGCTGCTGGCCGCCCTCGCCTTCGGCACACAGCCGGCGTTCGACGACGTCGGCATCACCGGCATCCGCCACGTGCTGGCCGCCGACATCGCCGAGGCCGCGGCGCTCGGTTACCGCGTCCGCCTGGTCGGCGTGGCCGAGGCCGATGCGAACGGCCTGTTCCAGCGCGTCCACCCGCATCTGGTGCCGGTCGATCACCCGCTGGCCCACACCACGGGTTCGCTGAACGCGGTCGTCGCCGACGGCAATTTCGTCGGCCGCCTGTTCTTCCAGGGCCGTGGCGCCGGTGACGGCCCGACCGCGAGCGCCGTCGTCGCCGACCTGATCGACATCGCGCGCGGCGAATTCGGCTCGGCCTTCGCCATGCCCGCCTCCGCCCTCGCCAAACCCGCCGCCGCCGACACCGGCGAACGCCGCGGCCGCGCCTATCTGCGCTTCGCCGTGGTCGACAAGGTCGGCGTGCTCGCCGAAATCGCCGCCGCGATGCGCGACGCCGGCGTCTCTATCGAAAGCCTGATCCAGCGCGGCGCGAACGCCGACGGCCATGTGCTGGTCGCGATCGTCACCCACGAAGGCCCGGAACGCTGCGTCGCGCAAGCACTGGAAAAGCTCCGCGGCTCGCAGAGCCTCGCGGGCGAACCGATGTGGATGCATATTCTGGGGTGACGGGCGTCGCCGTCCGCGGCAATCCTGGTCGAATGCAAGACGTGGTCATAGACGGTGTAGCGAGGGATCTTCGTCACCTTGCGGATTTCGTCGTACCTATTCCAGGAAAGGGCAAAGAGGGCGCCGATCTCCGGGTCAAAATCTCGCTTGGCCTACACACGATTTCGACGGGATGCAGCGAGGGTCAGCACAATCTGCGGGACGAGAATGGAAAGCCTCGTCAGTTCTGCGAGGACCGTTACGCCTTTTCCCTAGGCTTGCATGAATTGGCCCGTCGGATGATCGAGCAGAATTATTTCTGCTGGGAATCTTCCGATCGCAATCGTTCGATCAATTACGCTGTGATCGACGTGGCCCCTGGCCGTATCCGGACTGTACCGGATGGACGACACCAAGTCGTCTTTTTCTATCTGTATCCCTGCAAGGGCGCCGATGCGGACGTGAATCTCGCCATCACAAGTTGCCATTCGCGGGACGTTCGCCTCAGTCGCGTATCGCGCCGCTACAATCTCCAGACATTGCTGCGTACATGTCTGTATTCAGGCAAGCGCATTCCGTGATCGGCCAGGATCGTAGGCCACGAACGGAAAAGGACCCCCGCTTTAGGCGGGAGCCCTCTAAAGTGCGAGTGTGCCTTACCGTGGTGTACCGGCCGTAGAGGCGCACATGCTGACGGCGACCATTACTGGAAGCCCCGCTGTCCGTAGCTGGTTATTCAATGCCACAAGATTGAAGAAGTTTCAATCAAAAGTTGAATGACGGTCGGTCGTTTCCATTGAATGAGGCGTTGCGTCGCCTCCCAGTCCCTCAATGAACGAACCGCGCCACCACGTCGCGATAGCTGCGCGATACCTTCACCTGGCCCCCTGAATCGAGCACCAGGAAGCATTCGCCGTTGGTATGCGGTTTCACTTGGCGGACCAGGTCGAGATTGACGATCGTCGAGCGGTGGACGCGCTGGAAGCGGCGCGGGTCGAGGCGCTTTTCCAGGTCCTTCATCGTCTGGCGCAGGATCAGCGTGTTGTCGCCGGTCTTGATGCACATGTAATCGCCCGCCGCCTCGACGACCTCGATCGTGTCGACATCGACGCGGAAGATCTTCCCGCGGTCCTTGATGTTGATCAGCTTTTCGAAGCGGTTGGCGGACGGTGCGTCGGGTCCGGCGTCGCCGATCGCGTCGACCGAGTCCGGAGCGACCTCGGCCAGCACTTCCTTCAGCTTCTCGACCTCCTCGGCCCCGCGCTTTTCGCTCAGGCGCTGGCGGACGCGGTCGAGCGTGTCGGCCAAGCGCGCTTCGTCGACCGGTTTCATCAGATAATCGACCGCCTGCGCCTCGAACGCCTTCAGCGCATGGTCGCTATAGGCGGTGACGAATACGAACAGCGGTGGTTCGACCTCCATCAGTCCCTGGATGACCGAAAAGCCGTCAAAGCCGGGCATTTGGATATCCAGGAAGACCAGGTCGGGCTTGTGGGTCTTGATCGCGCTGATCGCCTCGCGACCGTTCTGGCACTTGTTGATGATTTCGACGTCGTCGAATTCCTGAAGGCGCAGTTCGAGGCCCTGGATCGCCAGCGGCTCGTCGTCGACCAGGATGGTGCGGATGCTCATGCGTCGTAATCTTTCGTCATGCGGAAAAATCGTCAGTGCCCCCTGATCGGTTCCCCGTTGTCGTTCTCAGCCTGCCTCGCGTGCCGTATCCTCCAGTTGATATGGTATCTCGATCACGACAGAAAAGCCGCCCTCCGGAAGAGCGCGGATTTCGAAGCGGTGGTCGGGGCCGTACGCCTGCGCCAATCGCTCCCGAATGTTCGCCAGCCCCACACCGGTGGACAGGCTCGGCCGCTTGGGGCCGCCGTTCAAGCCGGGACCGGTGTCCGACACGGTGATGCGAACGCGTTCGGCGGCGAGCCGAGCGAGGACCGAGATGTCGGCCCCGTCTTCCTTGGGCGTGACCGCATATTTGATCGCGTTTTCGACCAGGGGCTGAAGCAGCAGCGAGGGTAGTCGCGCGCGTTCGACCGCGGGGTCGATCTCGAAATTCGTCCGCAGACGTTTGTCGAAACGCATCTTCTCGATCTCGAGATACAGCTTCAGCGTCTCGACCTCCTGCAGCACGGTCACGTGCGCGGTGGGTTCGTTGGCGAGCGTGTAGCGCAGGAATGCCGCCAGCCGGCTAAGCATCGCGTTCGCCCGCTGCGTTTCCTTCAACAGCACCAGCGTCGAGATCGAATTGAGCGTATTGAACAGGAAATGCGGGTTCAGCTGGTAGCGCAGCATGGCGAGCTGCGCCGAGGATGCCTCGGTCTCCAGCGTCCGCATCCGGTCGACCTGTTCCTCGACGATCAGATACCAGTTGATGCCGAAGTAGAGCGAGGTCCACCCGGTCAGTACGGTGAAGGGGATGAAGCTCGACCCGATCACCAGTGCCCAGCTGATCCCCCCATCGGCGCCGCGTGCGCCCGGGCGCAGAAAGCTGACGTTGAACGCCTGGATGACGGAGTAGACGAGTGTCGCGACCAGCAGCGTCGCCACCGTCAGGACGATCGCCCGCCAGCGCGGCTGACGGCGATAATAGCCGTAGAGTGTCGAGAGCAGCAGCGTCAGGCAGTATCCGACGATCGCTTCGATGAAGATCGGCGGATACCCCTCCACCGACACGCCGTTCGACACCGCGACGACGACCCGCAGCAGCAGGTATCCCGACCAGCCGGCGGCCTGGAGCATCCAGAACGCACGGCTTTTCTGTTCGAAGAAGGGGCGCGAGAAGATCGTCGGCTGCTGCACGGGCATCGCTGTAACGGTTCGTCGCAGATGGCGCAAAGAAAAGGGCCGCCGTCCCCGGTGTGGGACGGCGGCCCTGAAGGCGTGGTGCGTAATAGGCGCTTAGAAGGTGAAGCGCGCGCCGAAGCGGATCAGGTAGAGCGAATCCGACGTACGGACTGCCGCCGTGTTCGGCTCGCGGTACGACGAATACTGGTAGCGGGCACAGCCTGCCGCCGGGTTCGTCGCCGTCCCGATCGCACCCGTCAGCGGTGCGCCGGCCGCCGACAGACACTGCACCTGCACAACCGAGGCGGTGTACGGGAAACCGAGCTGACGCAGACCGCCCCACTTGCTGTTCAGCAGGTTCGGCAGGTTTTCGATGTCTGCCCAGATCGAGATGCGCGACTTGCCGATGAACGTCGGCAGTTCCTGTTCGGCGTGCAGATCGATGCGGGTGAAGGCACGGTTACGCGCGATGTTCTTCGGCGCGATCTTGCCGCGATAATCCTTCAGCGCGCTGTTGTTGATCAGCGCTTCGAGGGCATCCCGGGTCTGCGCCGCCGTCACCAGCGTCCCCGACGTCGAGTCGGCATAGGTCACCAGCGGATCGCTGGTGCTGGTCGGCACGTACATCAGATAACGGTCGGTATTGCCAACGGTGCCGAACACCGGCGAACGGCCACCCGATGCGTTATCCTGCATCGTGAAGCTGTAGTGACGACCCGCGCGGGTTTCGCCGAACAGCTGAATGCGGGTGCGGTAGTCCCCGAACAGCGCCTTGTCGAAGCCGAGGTTGTACTTGAACGCCCATTTGATCTCGTCGCTGGCGATCCCGTAGGTCGGGAAGTTCGGATCGATCGAGGTCTGGTTGCCATACAGCGAACCCGCCGTGCTCGACGTCGCCGGGCTGACGTCCTTCACGTCCTGCAGCGTGTAGCTGCCGCCGAACGACAGACCCCAGTCGAACTTGCGCTGCATGCGCACGACACCGATCCAGCTGCGACCGCGGGTCGTGTCGTAGAACAGATAGTCGCTGTTGCTGTCGCCCGACGTCGTGATCGGCTGGTAGCGCGGGCGGCCATCTGGCAGCGTGCCGACTGCGCGCACGCGCAAATCGGTGAACGCGGGAGCGTGCATCGTCTTGCTGTGATACACGTCCGCACCGAAATCGAAGCCGAACAGACGGACGTCGGCCGACAGCGTGGCTTTCATCAGCGACGGCAGACGGATGTCCTGCGCAAGCGATGCGGTCGGGGCTTGTGCCTGCGACGCGGTATTGGTCTGCAGGTAGTTGACGACCGCGGTCGGCAGCGCGGTGACGTTTACGTTGTTCAAAGCCGCAGAACAGATGCCGGCATTGGCACCGGTGAAGACGCCCGAACAGGTCGCGCTGCCGGCCGAGGCACGGATGATGCCATAGCCGTTCGTCGACGAATTCAGTGCGTTCGAGACGACACCCGTGTTCGAGAAGCTGTTCGACAGATAGATGTCGGGCGAACCGCCACCGAAGATGCCGACGCCGCCGCGGATGCGGATGGTGTCGGTCGCATCCCAGTTAAAGCCGAAGCGCGGCTGGAAATTGTCCAGGCCCTTGTACGTCTTCGTGTTGCGGAAGCCGTAGCGGCCCAGATACGCCGCGTTCAGCGGCACTTCCGAACGCATTCCGAACAGATCGTACCGCACGCCAAAGGTCATCGACAGGCGATCGGTCACGCGCCAGTCGTCTTCGATACCGAAGGTGAACTGGCCATATTTGAAGTCGGCTGCGACGCTCGACAGCTGACCGTTGAGCGGCACCTGCAGGTTGTACCCGCTGGCGTTGCCAGCCTGGAAGTCGGCGATCGAGTCGAAGTAGTAGTTGCCGTTCGCGTTCTGCAGGAACAGGTTATAGGTCCGGTTCTCGTTATATTCCGCGAACAGACGGACTTCGTGCTGGCCCGCCTTGTAGCGCGCCAGGAACGAACCACCCCAGGTGTCGTAGAACAGCTGGTTGGCCTGACGGCTGTTGTCCGGACCGAAAGCGATGATCGGAACACCCGTGCCGCAGGCGGTCGTCGAACCGCTGCTGGTGGCGTCGGTGCAGACGCGAATCTGCGGGCCGGTGGTCCCCAGCAGCGAGTCCTGCCCGACGCGGGTATGACGATACAGCGCGCGCGCTTCGGTCGACAGCTGGTCGGTCCAGTCCGAATTCAGCTGAACGATGCCGGCGCGTAGCAGGTTCGACCGCTTGTAGTAGTTGGAGGCTAGGGCGAGGATCGGCGCGGTCGCCGACGTGCTGGTCCCGTTGGCGACGGTTGCTTGGTCATAGGCATTGATGTAGGTTAGCGACAGGCGCTGGCCGTCGATCACATTCCAGTCGATCTTGCCGACGATCTTCTCGTCCTTCTGGTCGTTGATCGTGATGAAGTCACCGACCGGAACGCCCGCATAGCGCGAGCCCGCAATGCTCGTGACCTGGTTGAGCGCAGTCGCCGAGAACCCCGGAACCTGCGACGGCGACGTCACGAACAACGGACGCGGATCGGTATTGCGCTCGCCCGAAACCAGGAAGAACAGCTTGTCCTTGATGATCGGACCCGACAGCGTCGCACCATAGGTCTGCGACCGATATTCCGGCGGCGAGAAGGTGTTCGAGCCGATGCGCTTGCCCTGCGTGTCCGAGGTCGACAGCGAATAGAAGCCGGTGCCTTCGAAGCGGTTCGTCCCCGACTTGACGACGGTGTCGATGGCGCCGCCGGCGAAGTTGCCCTGGCGAATGTCGAAGGGCGCGATCGAGACCGAGAACTGGCCGATCGCGTCGAACGGAATGGGGCCGCGGCCGGTGACGTTGCCGTCGACGTTCAGGCCGAAGTTGTCGCTGACCTGCACGCCGTTGATGGTGACGCGGTTGAAGCGCGGGTTGGTGCCGGCGAACGAAATCGCGCGGGTGTTCGACAGGTCGAGCGCGGCGAACGGATCGCGGCGTGCGAGGTCGCGGATGTCGCGGTTGACCGACGCGACCTTGGAGATGTCTTCGGCGGTCAGCACGGTCTGCGGACCGTCCGAGGTGACACCGGCGCCGGCGATCGACGATGCGGTAACGACGATTTCGCCGCCGGCATCGGCCCCGCCCACATCGATCGGCAATTCAAAGGACTGGCCGACGACGGTGAAGATATCGGTGACCTGCGCATTGCCCTGCGGGCTCGAAACGCTGACCGTGAACGGACCACCGACGCGCAGGCCGCTGGCAATGAAACTGCCGTCGTTGCCCGTCGTCGTCGTGTTGGTCGTGCCCGACGGCACGTTGGTGATCGTAACCTGGGCACCGGCCACCGGCGCGCCGTCTGCGGTCACGGTACCGCGGATCGACGACGTGGTTTCCTGAGCGGCAGCCGCCAGCGGCGCGACCAGCGCGGCAGCAGCCACGCCACAGATCAACATATTGCGCATAAATTCCCCTAAGAGCGTATCGCTCGGACACGACACCTGCGTCGTTCGCAGTGGCCCGTGCCTTCGATTTATGACCAATACATGACGGTTCCCCGAGTCGTCGAGTCGGGACGATTTTCGCTTATGCTGCGTTGCAAAAAGGCATCACTTTGAAGCAGCTACCGCAGTCGAGACGATAGCCGCCCAGCCGTCTTCGTCGACCACCGCCACGCCTAGTTCGGCCGCCTTCTTCAGCTTGGACCCGGCACTGGCGCCGGCGACGACCAGATCGGTCTTGGCCGATACGGATCCGGCCACGCGGGCGCCCAGCGATTCGGCCTGCGCCTTGGCCTCGTCGCGGCTCATGGTCTGCAACGTGCCGGTGAAGACCACCGTCTTGCCGCTGACCTGCGACGCGCGAGTTTCGTGGACGACATCCGCCGGAGCGACGCCGGCGGCGAACAGGTCGTCTAGCGCCGCGCGGTTGTGCGGTTCGTCGAGGAAATCGAGCAGCGCGTTGGCGACTTCGGGGCCGATGCCGGCGACGCCGATCGCCTCGACCACCGCCTTGTCGCGGCGGGCGACGAACTTGCGCTCGGGCTCGGCCGGGGTCGGCCGCATCTCGGAACGCAGCGTGGCTGCGGCGGTGATCGCGGCGGACAGCGCATCCCAGCTGCGATAGCGGCGGGCAAGGTCGCGCGCGGTGATCTCCCCCACGTGCCGGATGCCGAGGGCAAAAAGAAAGCGGTCGAGCGGCGGATTCCGCTTCGCATCGATCGCCGCGATCAGATTGTCGGCCGAGACCGCCGCCCATCGCTCGCGCGCCAGCAGATCGTCGCGGGTCAGGCGGAAGATGTCGGCCGGCTGTCGCAGCAGGTCATCGGCGACGAACGCCTCGATATGCGTGGCGCCAAGCCCCTCGATATCGAGCGCGTGGCGCGAGGCGAAGTGGCGTAGCCGTTCGACGCGCTGCGCGGGACAGACGAGCCCGCCGGTACAGCGCACGTCGACCTCGCCCTCCTCGCGCACCGCCGCCGATCCGCACGCGGGGCATTCGGTCGGGAAGACGTAAGGCGTCCGTGCCGCGTCCGGCGTCAGATTCTCGACGATCTGCGGAATGACGTCGCCAGCGCGCTGCAGGACGACGCGGTCGCCTTCGCGCACGCCCAGCCGGGCGATTTCGTCCGCATTGTGCAGCGTCGCGTTCGAGACGACGACGCCGCCGACCGTTACCGGTTCCAGCCGGGCAACCGGGGTCAGCTTGCCGGTGCGGCCGACCTGGATATCGATCCGCTCCAGCGTGGTCTGCGCGCGTTCGGCGGGAAATTTATGCGCCAGCGCCCAGCGCGGCGCGCGACCGATGCTCCCCAGCCGCCCCTGCCAGTCGAGTCGGTCGACCTTGTACACCACGCCGTCGATGTCGAACGGAAGGTCCGCCCGCTTCGCCTCGATCGCGCGATAGACGGCAAGAGCGGCGTCGGCGTCGGCGCAGCGCTGGAAATCATCGGCCACCGGGAACCCCCAGCGTTCCAGCGTCGCGACGACGTCGGCCTGGGTCGCGCCGGGCACCGCCCCCGCCTCGCCCCAGCCGTGCGCCAGGAACCGCAGGGGCCGGCCGGCGGTGACGGCGGCATCCTTCTGGCGGAGCGATCCTGCGGCGGCGTTGCGCGGGTTGGCGAACTGACGGGCGACTTTTCCGGCCGCGTCGGCCTCTGTCGTCAGCCGGGCGTTCAGCGCGGCGAAGGCGGCCTTTTCCATGTAGATTTCCCCCCGCACCTCGAACACCGACGGGGCGTCGCCGGGCAGCGTACGGGGGATGTCGCTGTCGGGAATGGTCAGGATGTTGGCGGTCACATCCTCGCCCATCGCCCCATCGCCACGGGTCAGCGCGCGCACCAGGCGGCGATCTTCGTACCGCAGCGAACAGGACAGGCCGTCGATCTTGGGTTCGGCGGTCAGCGCGACCGCATCATCGTCGGCGAGTTTCAGGAACCGGCGGACGCGGCCGAGGAAGTCGCGGACGTCGTCATCGGCGAAGGCGTTGTCCAGGCTCATCATCGGTCGCGCGTGCGTGACCTTGGCGAGATGCGATGCGGGCGCCGCGCCGACCAGGCGGCTGGGACTGTCGCTGCGCACCAATGCCGGGAACGCCGCCTCGATCGCGGCATTGCGGCGGACAAGCGCATCGTAGACCGCGTCGCTGATCTCGGGCGCGTCGTCGGTATGGTACAGCCGGTTGTGATGCGCGATCTCGCGCGCCAGTCGTTCGAGCTCTTCCGCCGCAGCGGTTTCGGTGGTCGGCAGCGCGCTGGTCATCGCGCCGACGGGTAATCGGCGTCCGCGCAATCGGCAATGGCGATCAGCCGCGCGCCCGCCCCGGCCACGGCGCATCGATCAGGATGGCCCGATCGAACGCCAGCCCGGCGCGGTCGCCCTGCGCCCAGCGGACCGATGCGCCGATCATGCGCCCGTCGCCCAGGTCGATCCGGACGGGCATGTCGCGGGCGCCTTCGGGGAACTGGATCCCGTCGATCATCGCGCCGCCCGCCGACAGGTTGCGGATGCGGACGTCGCCCGCCTCTCCGCCGACCTCCAGCGTCGCCCAGCGCAGCACCTTGGTACGTGGGGCCCGGCTGACGCGGTGGCCGACCGGCGCTATCGCGTGGCCGATCCTGGCCGCGCGCGCCAGCACCTCGGCCTGCGGAACGGCCTTGCCATAGACCCACCCCTGGATCTGCTTGCAGCCAAGATCGCGGATCAGCGCGATTTCGTCCTGCGTCTCGACCCCTTCCGCGGTCGTATCCATGCCCAGCGTGTTCGCCAGCGTCACGATCGCACGGACGATGGGGGCGTTGCGGGTGCCGGCATCGGCCACGCCGCACACGAAGCTGCGGTCGATCTTGATCTTGTCGAACGGCGCCTTGCGCAGATAGCCGAGCGACGAATAGCCGGTGCCGAAATCGTCGAGTGCCAGCCGGACGCCCAGCCCCTTCAGGCTGTTGAACATCGCCTCTGTCGACGCGCCTTCGTTGACGAAGACGCTTTCGGTGATCTCCAGCTCCAGCCGGGCAGCGGCGATGCCGCTGGCGGCCAGCGTGTTGGCGACCAGCGCGGGCAAGGCGGGGTTGGCGAACTGGATCGGCGATATGTTGACCGCGACGCGAAGGTCCTCCGGCCAGTGGGCGGCGTCGGCACAGGCACGCCGCAGCACCCAGGTGCCGATCACCTCGATCATGCCGCATTCCTCGGCGATGGGCACGAATTCGGCCGGGCTGATCGGGCCGCGCGAGGGATGATTCCAGCGCAGCAATGTTTCGTATCCGACGACGCGTTCGTCCACCGTCGCGACGATCGGCTGATAGACGAGGTGCAGCTGTTCGGCGACCAGCGCCTGGCGCAGATCGTCCTCCAGCTGCTTGCGGCTGCGCGCCTCCTCCAGCATTTCTTCGCGGAAGAAGCGGTGGACGCCGCGACCGTCCCCCTTGGCCGAATAGAGCGCCAGATCGGCGTTCCGGACGAGCGCATCGGCATCGACCCCGTCGTCGGGCGCGACCGCGACGCCGATCGAACATCCGATCGAAATCGACGAGCCGCCGATGAAATAGGGCTGCGACAGCGCCGCGATGATCGTGTCCGCCAGCGTCGCCAGCCGGTCGCGATCGGCGTCGCTCGGTACGATCACCTCGAATTCGTCGCCGCCCAGGCGGCCCACCAGCCCGGCATCGCCGACCGCGCGGGTCAGCCGCTGAGCGACCTGTTTCAGCAGGGCGTCACCGGTCTGGTGGCCCAGCGTATCGTTCACCGCCTTGAACCGGTCGAGATCGAGCAGCAGCAGCGCCGCGGTCC
>DASTEN010000333.1:0-13684 GCA_035709645.1 Sphingomonas sp. | reverse complement strand
GTTCCTTGAGGTGATCGGCCAAGCCGCCGGGGAACTGGAAGGTCGCCTCTGCCGGAGTATCGTCGCTGATGACGTCGGGCGCGCATTTCCAGCGGATTTCGACGCCGGCGAACAGATAGGCCTTCGACCGGACCAGCTTGTAGAGCCGTGCCGGCTTGAACATCAGGTCACCGAAGATTTCCTCGTCCGGCGTGAAGGCGACCGTCGTGCCGCGCCGGTTCGGCGTGCCGCCCAGATGCTCGAGCGGCCCCAGCGTCTGACCCTTGGCGAAGCGCTGGCGGAACAGTTCGCGGTTGCGCGCGACCTCGACCACCGTGTCCTTGCTGAGCGCGTTGACCACGCTGATGCCGACGCCGTGCAGGCCGCCCGACGTCGCATAGGCCTTGCCGGTGAACTTGCCGCCCGAATGGAGCGTGGACAGGATCACCTCGAGCGCGGACTTGTCGGGAAACTTCGGGTGCGGGTCGACGGGAATGCCGCGGCCGTTGTCGCTGATGGTCAGCCGGTTGCCGGTGCCCAGCGTCACCTCGATCCGGGTCGCGTGGCCCGCCACCGCTTCGTCCATGGCATTGTCGAGCACTTCGGCGGCCAGATGGTGGAGCGCGCGTTCGGCGGTGCCGCCGATGTACATCCCCGGCCGCCGCCGCACCGGTTCCAGCCCCTCAAGCACCTCGATCGACGAGGCGTCATAGTCGGTTGCGGCGATCGGGGACGTGCTGGCGAAAAGGTCGGACGACATGGGTGGAACGTATAGGGGACATCGCCGCCGCCTGCAAAGCGTCGGCGGTGTAAGGATGCGCGTGGCCCCCTGTTGCCCAAAAGCCACGCCGCCGCCCAATCGACACGGCGGCGGGATAGGAATCGTCCGACGGCACGTTTGGCGGCGGATAGCGATGTGAAACCACTAGGGAGTAAGACACTTGCGGACCGTTCTGACCATGCTTGCCGCCGCGACGGCGCTGACCGCCACCACCGCCTCCGCGCAGGACGATACCGCGCCGCTGGCCTTCAACGGCGTCTACATCGGCGCGTCGGGCGGCTACGACATCCAGGGTAACGATGTCGATTCGCGCATCGTCTTCGACCGCAACCTCGACGGCCGCTTCGGCGACACCGTGACCACCGCGGCCGGCGCGAACGCGTTCTCGCCGGGGTTCTGCAACGGTCGCGCCACCAATTCGGGCAACACCGCCTGCGCGAACGATCGCGACGGGTGGAGCTACAATGCACGCATCGGTGCGGATACGCGGATCGGCAATTTCGCGATCGGCGCGCTCGGCGAATTCGGCAAGTCGGAAATCACCGACAGCGTCTCGGCCTTCTCGACCACCCCGGCATCGTACACGATGACGCGGTCGATCGACTGGGAAGCGAACCTGCGCGCGCGCGCAGGCTATGTCGCCGGCAACAGCACGCTGTTCTACGGCACGTTCGGCGCCGGCTATGCGCGGGTCGACCATAGCTTCACCAGCAGCAACACCGCCAACGCCTTCACCGGGCGCGGCAAGCGCAACCGCTTCGGCACGGTCGCGGGCGGCGGTGTCGAAACGATGGTCGGCCGCAACTTCTCGATCGGCCTCGAATATCTGTGGCACCAGTACAACGACGACGACTACCGCGTCCGCGCGACGCAGGGCAGCGCGCCGGCGACCAATCCGTTCGTCCTGGCCCCGAACACCACCGGCACCGATTTCGCGCGCACCGACCAGAAGTTCCGCTGGAACAGCCTGCGCGCCACCGCAGCGTTCCGGTTCTGAACGCGGGCGGCCATGGTCTTGCCAAGGCAAGCCCATGGACTCGTCGCGTCGGACAGCGGGGCCGCGCCAGCGGTCCCGTCTGACGGCGTAGCGAGCGGGCCCTGTGGGAAATGCCCCGGGGCAGCGCTCGCCGTAGTCGTGATGACTGTGCGTTAATCGAGTCGGCCGCCGTGGCGGATCGGCGGTTTGCTTGCACAAGCCGCGCGCCGCCCGCTCAGATCACCGCCATATCCGCGCGATAATGGTGCCACGTCATGATCGCCGCCGCCCCGCGATGCGGTCGCCAGCCCTCCGCCAGTTCGCGCGTCAGCTTCTCTGACGGCCGCGCCTCCAGGCCCAGGATCCGCCCGACCTCGATCTGCACCGCCAGGTCGCCCGCCGGCCAGATGTCGGGCCGCCCCTCGGCGAACAGCAGGTAGATTTCGGCCGACCACCGCCCGATCCCCTTGACCCGGACCAGCTGCGCGATCGCCTCCTCGTCATCGCTCGACAGGTTGGCCAGGTCCAGCCGCCCGCTCACCACTTCGTCGGCCAGGCTCTTCGCATAGCCCGTCTTCTGCCGCGAGAATCCGACGCTGCGGAAGGTTTCGTCGGGCACGCCGGCGATCGTCGTCGGATCGGTGAGGTCGCCGAGCGCCGCCGACAGCTTTGTCCACACCGATTGCGCCGCGGCCACCGAAACCTGCTGGCCGATGATCGTGCGCAACAGCGTCGCATAGCCGCGCTCGCTGGCGCGCACCGGGGGATAGCCGACCCGCGCGATCGCGGCGGCAAAGCCGGGCTCGCGCGCCGCCAGCGCATCGAGCGAGGTCTTCAGCTGATCTTCACTCAGGCCCATCGGGGTCACGATCCTTGAAATGGCCGTTCGGGCACGGCATGGCACCGGGTGTAACGTAAAGGACCGCGACAAGATGCCCACTTTGATCGTCACCACCCGCGATGGCACCGAACGCGCGGTGCAGGGGCAGGCCGGTCTGTCGGTGATGGAAGTCATCCGCGACAACGGCTTCGACGAACTGCTGGCACTGTGCGGCGGGTGCTGCTCGTGCGCGACATGCCACGTCCATGTCGACCCCGAATTCGCCGACAAGCTGCCGCCGATGAGCGAGGACGAAGACGACCTGCTGGGCGCGGCGGCCGAGCGGGACGATACCTCGCGACTGTCGTGCCAATTGCCGTTCAGCGAAGCGCTGGATGGACTCAAGGTCAGGATTGCTGCCGAAGACTAGGTTGTTACCGCAGTTGCGCGCGTGCCGGTTGCCGCGGCGCGCGCACGCAGATAGCGACGCTATCTGCGAGACGCGCAAGCGCGGCCGGCGGGGCAAGGTCCCGACCGACGACGCGGCCTCGCCGCGGCGCTGACACGCCCCCCAAACGCCGTTCGTGCTGAGCCTGTCGAAGCACCGTTCTTCGTGCCGCGAAGGCTGCGGGATGGGTAGGCGCACGGCGGCGGTGCGCCGCGGGCAAAGCCCGCGTCGTCGGCCGGGGCTTCGCCCCGCCGGCCGGCCTTGCGCGCCTTGGCGACAGCTTCGCTGCCAGCCTTGCGCGCTTCGGCTTGCAATGTAGGAAATATCCTACGATCCTGGTCGCATGTCAGGAAGGATCACCCGCAACCAGGCGCTGCAGAACCGCGCCTTCCTCGCCGATCTGGAAACGACCGGCAACGTCCGCGAAACCTGCCGCCGGTTGGGCATCCACCGCGCGACGATGACCAAGCGCCGCGCGCGCGATCCCGGGTTCGCGACGCGCTGGGACGCCGCGCTCGCGATCGCGCACGCGCGCCTCGCCGCGACGAAGGACGCGCAAGGCACCGCCGACCATCCCGTCCGCCTGATGCGCACGACCAAGGGGCGGTTGCAGATGCGGCGCCAGCGCCCCGGTCGTTTGACCCGCGAGGGCGAACAGGCGTTCCTCTTTGCACTCACCGCCTGCGCGAACGTCCGCCTCGCCGCCGCGGCGGCCGGCTTTTCGCATTCCGCCTTCTATTATCGCGCCAAGACCAGTCCCGCGTTCAAGCGCGAGATGCAGCTGGCGCTGGAACTCGGCTACGAACGCCTCGAAATGGCGCTGCTCGCCGAAAGCTGCCCCGACAGCGCGGAGGACGATGCCTGGCGCAGCAACGCACCCCCGCCGATCCCGCCGATGACCGCGGATCAGGCGATGACGCTGCTCCAGATGCATTATCGCACGACCCAGCTTTGGGCCGAGGCGCCCTATATGAAGCGCCGCCGCGGCGAGACGGGCGCCGAATGGAGCCATCGCCGCGCTGCCGACTATCTCGCCGAACGCCGCCGCCAGGACGACGAAGCCCGCGTCGCCCGCGCCGCGCACGAAGCCTTCCAGGGCCCGCCATCCCCCTTCGAACCCCCGCCGCCCTGGCTACCCGACCTGGCGCAATTGACGCAGTGGAGCAGCAGCACTTCGCAACCCGGCCGCTGCGTACCGACGGTCGAGGAGGTCAGCGAACGCCTGCGTATCGCAGCCCAAGGCGGGTGGGGGCCGGGAAACGGGAAGATCAGGTGAAGGTGTCGCGTCGGTCTGCATGCGTCGCGGAGTGACCCGGGTCAGTTTCGGAGGAAACGGAACGCCACCTTGAGGTGAAAAGACACGTTCAGCCGTAGCTGGTGAAGTTCATCCCGACGAGCGTGCCGACCACACGGCATCAGTTCAGTCGGATTCTTGGATTACACCCAAGATCTCGACGTGCGGCTTTCCCGCAACCGATGTAGCGGGCGGTGTAGAGCATATGCGTGTCGCATGCACGACCACGACTGCGGCACCTCGCGCTCTTAATTCGTGCGAGACGTTATCTAGGGCGCGGAGCGCGACGCTCCAGTTCGGTGGCTTTGCAGCGGGCTGAAAGCATAGTGAGAAGGCAGCAAGTCTCGGTCCCGCCCAGGATCGTAAGGCGTTTGTCACCACCCCGTTGTCTTGAAGAGAGCCATCCGCATCGACAATTGCCCGGAAGGGCCCGGCAACAGGATCATATAGTGGCGGGGGTGGAGGAGGCGTTGCATGCTGCTGCCGCGACACAGTAGCCAGCGCGTTCGAGTTTGCATTTAACGGGCTGCAAGCTGCGACAGCGGACATGACGAAAAGCAGTCGGATGCGAGTCATCGATGGGACATACGAACGATCCGGACGTCTGCAAATGGGCGTAAGCGGAGCGTCCGCTTTCGGGGAGCCCGCCCGACATGCGCATCGACCGATGGTGGGTGGCAAGCGGACATGCGCGCGATCGCAAGATCCGGGTCCGCCAGGGTCAAAAGCGGACCCGTGCCGAACAGATCAGGCCGGAAAATGAATTCCGCACAGTTTGTTGCCGTCTGGGTCGCGAAAATAGGCAAGTTCGACTGTCCCCAACGATGCCGTATGACGCGGACCGGGCGGGGCTTCGATCGAGGTGCCGCCGTTGGCGACCGCGGTATCATGAAGCTGCTTCACTTGTTCAGGCGAGTTGCACGAAAAGGCTACTGTGCTGCCGTTGGCTACGCTTGCCGGTTCGTCGTTAATCGGCTGGCTGACGATGAAGTTGGTTCCGTTGCCATTATTATAGATCAGCCGTGTATGGCCGCTGTCGGCAATGTTCCGCGCCCCTTCGCCTGCCCCCAAAGTGGCGAGCACCGTGTCATAGAACCGCTTCGACCGTTCGATGTCGTTCGATCCGACCATGGTGTGAAAAAGCATGTGGGCTCTCCTTGACGCTGATCGACTTCCGATCGCCATCAGCCTTCTCACCTAACCGGTTGATGAGACGCGGTCACCCCCGGGTCGTCGCAATGTCCGCTATTGGGCGATTGTCATCGGCGGGTTTCCGCCGCTCCCATTCCGATCCGGCGCAAGTCCGGGCGACGCGGAGCGACCTGCGCGCGGACATGAAGCCTCAGCGCCCGTCGCGCCCGGGGCAATGGGTAGCAACACAGACGATTAACCCCCTGTGGCGTATAAGCTTCGTAAAACAAGTCGTTCTTATCTTGCGTCAATCGCTCCCGTCTTCGGATGCGTTCGGGGGCGTATGGTCGACGCGTTTCGCGGAGTGTGAATGCGGTCGCAGACTTCCCGGATTGCCGCGCTCGACGTCCTGCGCGGCGTGGCGATCTGTGGCATCCTGTTGATGACGATCTGCAAGATGGGCGGTGTTACCGCCTATCCGATCGATCGGTTTCCGCCGGCGCTGGATGCGCAGTGGCTGGGGTGGGGCGTGCAGACGTTGCTGGTCGACGGCACCATGCGCGGGCTGTTCACCCTGTTGTTCGGTGCCAGCATGGTGCTGATGCTGCGCCGCGTCGACGAACCCGGCGCCGGATCGGCGCCGATCGATGTCTGGGCGCGACGCTGTCTGGCGCTGATGGCGTTCGGCGTCGTCGAATGGCTGGTCTTTCTGTGGCCCGGCGAAATCCTGTGGACCTATGGCATCAGCGGTTTCGGCCTGCTGGCGTTTCGCCGCGCGCCGACCAGGGCATTGGTGCTGGCTGCGGGCGTGTTGCTCGTCGGCCTGTCGCTCAACGCCGGCTATCGCACCTATGGCGTGACCGCACAGGCGCAGGCGGGGCGGGTGGACGTCGCCGCGGGGCGGACCGTTACCGAGGCGGCGCAGGCGGCACGTGCCGCCGCCCTGCGGGTCCGACCGACCGCCGAAATGCGGGCGCAGGCGATCGAGCAGCGTACCCACTGGTTTTCGCTGCTGCGCTGGAGCGAACGGTTCTGGCTGGACGAGAATATCGGCGGCACCGGCTGGCTGGAGGTCGCGGAAAGCGTCGCCTTCATGCTGATCGGCATCGCGCTGTTCCGCCTGGGCGTGCTGACCGGCACCGCGCCGCCGGCGACGTGGCGGTGGCTGATGATCGCCGGCTACGGCCTGGGGCTGCCGCTGCGGGGGCTGGCGGTGTGGCTGGGGGTGGCGAGCGGGCTCGACATCGCGTCGGGTGCCGTCGACCCGGTCGTCTGGGCGCTGTCCGACGCGCTGTTCCAGCCGGGGCGGTTGGCGGTCACGCTCGGCCACGTCGGGGCGATCATGTGGCTGTTGCGCGCCGGGTGGCTGGGCCGGGCGGACACGTTGCGCGCGCTCGGTCGGATGGCGCTCAGCGTCTATGCGCTCCAGGCGATCCTGGGCTCGCTGATCTTCTACGCCGGCGGGCTGGTCGGTCGGTTCGCGCTGCCGGGGCTGTGGGGCATCGCGGTGCTGATCTGGGGGCTGACCGCGCTGTTCTGCCGCTGGTGGCTCGCCCGGTTCGAGATGGGGCCGGCGGAATCGGCGCTGCGCAGCGTCTCGCGGGGGGCGTGGGCCTGGCCGGCGCGGCGGCGGGTAGAGGCTGCGGAGTAGGCTGGTCCGTGAACGCTGACTGTGCTCCGGCGAAGGTCGGAGCCGTCGGCCGGCGTAAGGCTGTCGTCCGCCACGGCTCCGGCCTTCGCCGGAGCACGAAGCTGGATAAAGATGAGGGGGTTGGGCAGCGCCGCGGGCGAAGCCCGCGTCGTCGTTCGAAGGCTGGGCGCCTCCGCCGGCCGGTCGAGCGCCGTCCCGCGGATTGGCTGTCGCTAATCCGCGTGCGGCTCGCAAGTCAGGCCGTCTGCGGCCTTACTTGCTGCGCTCGACCTGTTCGAATTCCAGTTCGACCGGGGTGGCGCGGCCGAAGATCGACACCGCGACCTTGACCTTGCCCTTGTCGAAATCGAGTTCCTCGACCAGGCCGTTGAACGTCGCGAACGGGCCGTCCAGCACCTTGACCGAATCGCCGATCTCATAGTCGACCTTGACCTGCTGCTTGGGCGCTGCGGCGGCTTCTTCCTTGGTGTTCAGGATGCGCGCGGCCTCGCCTTCGCTGATCGGCTGCGGCTTGCCCGAGCTGCCCAGGAAGCCGGTCACCTTCGGCGTGTTCTTGACCAGGTGGTACACGTCGTCGTTCATCGCCAGCTTGGCGAGGACGTAGCCGGGGAAGAACTTGCGCTCCGACTGGACCTTCTTGCCGCGGCGGACTTCGGTCACCTGCTCGGTCGGCACCTCGACCGCCTCGACCAGCTGGGCCAGGCCCATGCGCTCGGCGTCGGCCAGGATCTGGTCGCGGACCTTGTTCTCGAAACCCGAATAGGCGTGGATGATGTACCAGCGCGCCATGTGTATCTGTGCCCCTTACTTGGCCAGGCTGAGCAGGAAGTCGACGATCGTGCGGAACACGCTGTCGACGCCGAGGAAGAACAGCGCGAGGATCGTCGTCATGATCATCACCATGACGCCCGTCATCCAGGTTTCCTTTGGGGTCGGCCAGGCGATCTTTTTCCGCTCTGCCTCGACCTGACGCATGAATTCCAGGGGAGTCGTCTTCGCCACCTGATCGGCCTCGCTTCGAAATATGTGTCCGCCGGACATGGGCTCTCTGCCCGGTCCCGTGAAGGGGCTCGGCGCGGATTATCCAGACTGTCGGATTAGGTGCGGCGATACAGGCGTTGGCGGGGGAGTGCAAGATGTCTCGGCCGCGCGCTGCCGCCAAACGAAAAAGGGGGGCCGGACGTGCGTCCGACCCCCCGATCTCTTGTCGTGAACGATCAGCTCAGTTGCTGTCGCTGTCCGACGCGACGACGATGATGCCGGCGATCACGGCAGCGCCGGCAACCAGCGCGACGATCAGGCCGGTGCCGGCCAGAGCCTTCGACTTGCCAGCGGCGGTCGACGCACGGGCGCCGGCCGGAACGGCCTTCGACAGCGACAGCTTGGCAGCCGGGTTCGCCGAAACGGTGGTCTGGGCAGCAACCGGGGTTGCGACCATGCTCAGCGCCGCAGCGCCGACGAGGAAATTGCGAATCATGACGTGGTCCCTTTTTTACGCAGCGCTCGCCTAGCACCGGCGTTTCGGAAAATCTACGATCGGATGCACGTTCGTTGACGAACGTTGTAAACACGACACAGTTTTGTGATGGCAGGGGCGCTCGGATTCGAACCGAGGGCCTTCGGTTTTGGAGACCGACGCTCTAACCAGCTGAGCTACGCCCCTGTATCCCGCGCCGTCTAGCGACGACGCGCGCGACCCGCAATGCGGAATCGTACGTCAGGCTGCGCGAACACGATCGCCTGACTGGTCGGTCAGTGCGCGCGCTTCCAGAACAGGCAGCGGGCGACCGAAATAATAACCTTGGACCTTAGAGCAACCCAGCTCTTGTGTCAAGATATGTTCCTGTTCTGTTTCGACGCCTTCGGCCGTGGTGGTCATGCCGAGCGACTGTGCCAGCGCGACAACGGCGCGGATGATCGCGATGGCTTCCTTCACGCCCTTCGACGCCCCCTCGACGAAACTGCGATCGATCTTGATCGTCGAGAACCGGGTGCGGCTGAGGTAGCCGAGCGAGGAATAGCCCGTGCCGAAGTCGTCCAGGCTCAGTCGGATGCCGAGATCGAGCAGCCGTTCGAGCGTCTGGGTGGCGCCGGTGCCCTCGCGCATGAACACGCTCTCGGTCACCTCGAGCTCGAGCCGGTCGGCCGCCAAGCCCGAATTGGCCAAGGCACTGGCCACGACCGCGACGAAGCCCGGATTATGGAGCTGTTCGGCCGACACGTTGACGGCGACCCGTGTGTAGCCGCCCCAGCAGGCCGCTTCGCGGCAGGCGGTGCGCAGCACCCATTCGCCGATCGGTGCGATCAGCCGGGCATCCTCCGCCAGCGGAATGAATTTCGCCGGACTGATCGGCCCCAGGTCGGCATGCGTCCAGCGCAGCAAGGCTTCGAAGCCGGTCAGCGAACCTGTCCGGCCATCGACCACCGGCTGGTACAGCAGATGCAGTTCGTCCTTTTCGAGCGCACTGCGCAGCGCCATTTCGAGCACGCGGCGCTCCTCTGCCTGCAGATGGAGTTGCGGCTCATAGGCGTGGAATACGCCGCCGCCGGCATCTTTCGACCGATACAGCGCCAGGTCGGCCGAGCGGATCAGCATTTCCGGCGTCCGACCGTCGCGCGGCCCGATCGCGACCCCGACCGACGCACCGATGAATAGCGTATGCTGATCGACCTCATACGGTTGCGACAGCGTCGCGATGATCGTCTGCGCCAGCCGCTCGACCGCCGCCGGCTCCGTCGCATCGCGTACGACGACTGCGAATTCGTCACCGCCCAGGCGCCCGATGATCTCGTTCTTGGTCACAAGCGTCTTCAGCCGATCGGACACGCGGCCGAGCAGCCGGTCGCCGATCGGGTGGCCGAGCGTGTCGTTGACCGCCTTGAACCGGTCGAGGTCGATCATCATGAAGGCGCAGCGCGCGCCCCATCGGTCGGCCTCCTGCATCGCCTGGCCCAGCGTTTCGTTGATCAGCAGGCGATTGGGCAGTCCGGTCAGCGTGTCGTAGCGCGCCATGCGGTTGATCTTGTCGGCGGATGCCCGTTGTTCGGTCACGTCGGACCCGACGCCGCGAAAGCCGATGAAGTCGCGATCGTCGTGCATGCGGGGGCTCGCCGACATTTCCCACCAGCGTTCCTGTCCGTCGACATAGACCGGCAGCAACAGGTCGCGGAATGCCTCGCGCGCCTTCAGCTTGTCGGCAAGCTCGCGCAGGCCTGCAGCGAAATTGCCGTTCTCCCAGGTCGGGCCGGCCAGGATTTCCAGAAAACTGCGACCGTTGATCGTGGCCGGATCGACACCGATCGACCGGGCGAAGCGCGGCGACGCGCGGACGACGCGGCGCTGGGCGTCGATTTCCCACAGCCAGTCGGCGGTGTTCTCCTCCGCCGTCTCGCGCAGCAGCAGGCTGACCGTTTCGTCGCGTTCGGCCAGCGCGATCTCGTTCGCGCGCATCACGACCAGCGCGCGACCGCGCGCGAAACAGCCTACCATCAGCAATGCCGTGAAAATTGCGGTGGTCCCGGCGATCCCGGGCAGCCCGTGGACGACGAACGCCGCAACCGTGGCTCCGCCGAGTATGCCGACGAACACCAAGGTCGCAAGCGGCAGTGCGGCCATCGCGATGGCCGCGGACGCCATCAGGACGACGATGACGCCATACAGGGGCAGCATTGCCGTGGCATCGCCAAGCACGCCGAAGACCAGCGGGGCCACCGCCCATACCGCACCGAGCGCGACGCCATCGACGACGGTTCCGCGCACGTCGGCCAGCGTCGCACTGCTATCGGTCCGGTTGCGGGCCGCGAGCCGGCGGAAGGCGACGCCGACCGCCGCTGCGGCAACCAGCGCATCCCATGCGATCAGCCACCACGCCGGAACCCCGGGTGCGAATGCCAGCGTGACCAGTGCCGCGCCGATGACGTTTGCCGCCAGCATGAAGATCGCCATCTGCGAACCGGCGTTCATCTGCGCCGCGCGAATCGGCGCCCAATCGGTCGCGTCGGCCGGATCGTACAGGCCGAGAAGCGCACGCGCATCGATGCGCGGCGCGGCGAATTGAGAGGTGGTTGTCCGCGTCACGCGGACGACGATACGGCAGCTAGGTTGATGGATGGTTTAGCCGAGTGCCGCCGACGCGTTCGATTTCGGTCGGCATTGATCAGCGCAGCAGAGCGCTCAGCAGGATCGCGAACGCGAGAGTGCCCGTAACCACCGTCATTTTCGCAAATCGCGAAAGCGCAGGCCATGTGGCCGGTAGCGGCGACGGGGTCTGCGTGGCGAGCGGTTGCGGGGCGTAGGGCAGGTGGTCCCAACGCGGGAGGCCCGTCGTCGACTGGACGGTGGAGATGGGACGTTGTGGACCGACCGGAGTGTCCGAAAGGGGCATCATCGGCAGCACCGCCGTCGGCAGTCCCGGCGGGGGGCGGTTAGCCGCCTCCGGTGTCTGGCCTGCGGTCAGGCGGTCGCTGGCGGCAAGGGCGGCGGTCGAGATGTGGACGCTGTCGCCGGCGGCGGCGGTCGTCAGGGCCGCGGTAACGGCGGCGATGGCGGTGCGCGCGGATGCCGCATCCGGGCGAGGCGGCGGTGGAGCCTGGGGCAGCCGAGGGGCTGAAATCTGCATGTGCGGCCGTCCCGCCGGTGATGGTTCGGGCGGTAGCGTAGCGGGCGGATCTAAACGGAAGGTTGCCGGCGTTTGCGGGTGCGCTCGCGCAGGAAGAAGCCAGAATCGCAGGCGATGGGGCTTGCCCGGAGAATCTTTCGGCTGGGCGCGCGCAATTTGCAGGCGAAATCGACCGTGGGTTGCCACACCCGTCAGACGGCATCGCTTCCGCGATCCCGCTGGCCGGGCGTGTCGAGTCCGCAGATTGCTTGCGCAATCCGCGGCTCAACTCACGCCGCGATCGCGTAGGGTTTGATCTCGCCGGTCAGATACAGATTGCGCGCCTTGGCACGGCTCAGCTTGCCCGAACTGGTCCGCGGCAGGGTGCGTGGCGGCACCAGTTCGACGACGCAGTTCATGCCGGTCACCGCACGGACGCGTTCCTTGATCGCGTCGTGCAGGCGCTTGCGCTCGTCGCCGTCGCTGGTGCGGCATTGCACGAGGACGGCGGGGGTTTCCTCGCCGCCCGGTGTCGTGATCGCGAAGGCGGCGATGTCGCCCTGCTTAAAGCCCGGCAATTGTTCGACCGCCCATTCGATGTCCTGCGGCCAATGGTTGCGGCCATTGACGATGATCATGTCCTTGGCGCGACCGACGATGTAGATGTAGCCGTCCGACATGTATCCCATGTCGCCGGTGTCGAGCCACCCGTCCTTCATGCAGGCGTCGGTTGCGGCTTCGTCGCGGAAATAGCCGACCATGACGCTGGGCCCGCGGCACCAGACCTTGCCGACCGCGCGGTCGGGCAGCGGTGTGCCGTCCTCCTCGCGCACCTCGATCTCCATGTCGCGCACGGGCTTGCCGCAGTTGACGATGGCGCGGAACCGCTGGGGGCGATCCTCACCCGCGGCGACGCCCGACAATTGGGTTTCCTCGACCAGTTCGACGACGATGCCTTCACCCGGCGGCATGATCGAGACGGCCAGCGTCGCCTCGGCGAGGCCGTAGCTCGGCAGGAAGGCGGATGCCTTGAAGCCGGCGTCGCCGAACGCGTCGACGAAGCTCTGCATCACGTCGGGGCGGATCATGTCGGCGCCATTGCCCGCGACCCGCCAGCGCGACAGGTCGAACCGGTCGCTCGCCTTGGTCTGGCTCGACATGCGGCGCGCGCAGATGTCGTAGCCGAAGGTCGGCGAATAGCTGAGCGTGGTGCCGGCATTGCGGCTGATCAGGTCGAGCCAGGCGAGTGGCCGGCGCGCGAAATCCTCGGTCTTCAGATAATCGGTCGACACCTGGTTGGCGACCGGTGACAGGAAACAGCCGACGAGGCCCATGTCGTGATACCAGGGCAGCCACGATACGCAGCGATCCGCCGGCTCCAGCTCCATGCCGTGTCCGTGCGCCGCCAGATTGTTCAGCAGCGCATGGTGGGTGATCGCGACGCCGTGGGGGAAGCGGGTCGATCCGCTGGAATATTGCAGATACGCGATGCTCTCGCCGTCCAGCGTCGGCAGAACGGTATCGGGCGCATCCTTCGCGGCCATCTCGCCGAACGACAGGCCGTCGATGCCGGCGACGCGCGCCGCTTCGCCCGCCATCTGCGTCAGTTCGTCGGGGAAGATCAGCAGCTTGGGGTCGCAGCTGTCGAGCTGGACGCGCAGCTGGTCGATATACGACTGTGCGCCGCCGAAGCTGGTCGGCAGCGGCAACGGCACCGGCCAGGCGCCGGCATAGACCGCACCGAAGAACAGCGCGGCAAATTCCGGACCCGTTTCCGCGATCAGTGCGATGCGGTCTTCGGGCCGAATACCCATCGCGATCAGCCGGCGCGCCTGGGCCAGCGCATCCGTCCGCAGTTCGGAAAACGGGTAGGGCCGGGTCAGCGTGCCGCGCGCGTCGTGGAAGTTCAGTCCGCGCGCGCCATTGGCGGCGTAATCCAGTGCCTCGCCAAGCGTCGCGAAATCCGCGAAGCGGCGCGGCTGCCCGTCTTCGGTGGGCGTGGGGGC
>DASTEN010000332.1:0-6350 GCA_035709645.1 Sphingomonas sp. | reverse complement strand
ACACTGATTGACCGCCGCGATTTCGAACCGCGGCATCGCCATCAGCTCGGCGATCGACAGCTGCAGCCGCTGCCGTACCGCGCCGCCGACCGCGATTCGGTGCCGAGCGCCGTCGATCGCGGTCGGGACGTCGGCGTAATGCCAGCGGACGAAGAACCGGTCGTTGGGGGTGAAGACGCCATCGTCGAACACCGCCATCGGCGTTTCCAGCAACGGCGCGCGCGTCCGTTGCAGAATCATCGACCCCTTCTCGGGAAACGCGCTGATCATCGCCCGTCCGCCGTTGCCGCCGGGCAGCTTCAGGTCGAACAGCGCCTGCGCAAGTGCGGGCGAACCGGCGGCGGCCCCGCCGGCGGCGAGCAGACCCAGGGCCTGGCGTCGATCGATCGCTGTCATGGTCGCCATCTGACCAGACGCGGGACCATCAGGCAAGGTCGACGACGCCTGGCTGTCGGGACCAGGATCGCGGGGCGTCCCCGCTCTCAACGTGCCAGAAACGCCGCCAGATCGTCCGGCCGGTTGATGTTCGCCAGCCCCAGCGGCGGCGCGGCCCGGGCGCCGCAGGCCCGCGTCCATGCCCTCATCGACCGATCGGAACCATCGTCCAGGAACGCGTCGATCGGGTCCGCCAGCCCTGCCGGCCAGATGCCGATGACCGGGCAATCGGTCGCATAGGCCGGTGCGCTGCCCAATCGGGCGAGCAGGTCGCCGGGTATGTCCGGCACATCGCACGGCACCGTCAGGACATGCGTGCATCCGCTTTCGACCGCCGATCGCAGCGCGGCTGCGAGCCCGCCCAGCGGGCCCAGCCCGGGCGCCGGCCGATCGGGAACCGAGCGATATCCCTCAAGGGTGCGTCCGCACAGCACGATCGCGTCGCACTGCGTCACCAGTCGGTCAGCGATCCGATCGATCATCCGTTCGCCCGCCACGTCGACCAGTGCCTTGTCGCGCCCGAACCGCCGCGCCTGTCCGCCCGCCAAAATCGCGCCCAGGATCACGTCGCCAGCATCGCATCGCTGCGCGCCAGCACCCGCAGCGGCAGTCCTGCCGCCTGCGCGCGCGTCACCGCCAGCGCGGTCGGCGCCGAAATGGTCGCCAGCATCGGACAACCCGACAGCACCGCCTTTTCGACCAGTTCGTACGAACACCGCGACGTCAGCAGCGCAAAGCCGCCGTCCCAGGCGATCGCCTGCCGCCGCATCGCCCCGATCAGCTTGTCGAACGCATTGTGCCGCCCGACGTCTTCGCGCACCAGCCGGATCGTACCGTCCGTCGCGCACAACGCCGCCGCGTGCACGGCGCCGGTCCGTTGGTTCAGCGGCTGATGGCTACGCACCTCCCCGAGTGCCCGGAACACCGCCGCGTCGTCTGCGGCACACACTGTCGTTACCGGCGGCAGCGGCCGCATCGCCTGTTCCAGATTTTCGACGCCGCACAGCCCGCATGAGGATTCCGACGTGCGATGCCTGACCCGCGCGGCAACATCCGCCGCGCCGGCCGCATCCAGCGTCAGCCGCACGATCCAACCGCCCAGTGCCGCCGCATCGTGCACGTCGACATCTACCGCCGCCCCGGCCGCCACCAGCCGTTCCGACACGGCAAAACCGACCGCGAGATCGGCAAGGTCGGTCGGCGTCGCCATCAGCACCGCATAGCCGATGCCGTTGACCTCGATCGCAACCGGAACTTCGTCCGCCAGCGCCCGCTCGATCTCGGTCCGGCCGCCATCCGCCGCGACGCGGGTCAGCGTCATGCGCGCAGCAGGTTCGCGACGCGGGTCGTCAGCGTATCGAGCGCGAACGGCTTGGTCACCAGCGCCATGTTGTCGGGCAACTGCTCCGCCCCCATGATCGCCTGTTCGGCATAGCCGGTGACGAACACGACCTTCAGACCGGGACGCTGTCGCAGGGCGGCATCGGCGACCTGCCGGCCGTTCATCCCGCCGGTCAGCCCGACATCGGTCAGCAGCAGGTCGATCGCATCGCCCCGTTCGTCCAGCACCGCCAGCGCCTCCGCACCATCGCCGGCGGTCAGCACCTGGTGGCCCTGATCGGCCATCGCTTCGGCCATCAGCGTTCGTACCGCCGCTTCGTCGTCGACCACCAGGATCGTGTGCGCGGACGTCGGCACCGGCGGCGTGCGGGCGTCGGCGATCTCGGCGCTCGCCGCGGCGTGCGTCCGCGGCAGATAAAGGCGGATGCACGTCCCCTCGCCTTCGCGGCTGTCGATCCGCACCTGCCCGCCCGACTGGCGAACGAAGCCGTAGACCATCGACAGGCCCAACCCCGTGCCAACCCCCAGCGGCTTGGTGGTATAGAAGGGGTCGAACGACCGCCTCTTCACGTCGTCCGACATGCCGATGCCGGTATCGGTCACGCTGATCGCCAGATAATCGCCCGGCACCATCTGCTTTTCCGCCGCCGTCGCCGCATCGATCGTGCGGTTGGCGGATTCGATCCGGATCGCACCGCCGTCGGGCATCGCGTCGCGCGCGTTGATGCACAGGTTCAACAACGCGTTTTCCAGCTGGTTCGGGTCGACCAGGATCGGCCACCCCCCGTCGACCAGCGTCAGGCATACCGGATGCGCCGGCCCGACCGTGCGGCGCAGCAGATCGGCGATCCCGTCGATCAGCCGGTTACCGTCTGTCGGCTTCGGATCCAGCGTCTGGCGGCGCGAAAAGGCGAGCAGCCGGTGCGTCAGCGCCGCGGCCCGCGTCACGCTTTCGCTGGCAATGCCCAGATAGCGGCCCAGCGTCTCGGTCCGCCCCTGCGCGATCCTCAGGCCCATCATCTCGACCGCGCCCGACACGCCCGTCAGCAGGTTGTTCAGATCGTGCGCTAGGCCACCGGTCAACTGCCCGACGGCCTCCATCTTGGCCGACTGGCGCAGGTTTTCCTCGGCGATCATTAGGTCGCGGGTCCGCGCCTCGACCTCTGCTTCCAGCGAGGCGTTCAGCTGCGCGAGTTCGGTTTCGGTGCGCCGCCGCTCGACCGCGTTGCGCGTACGATCCGCGACCTCCTTGATGAAGGCGACCTCGGCCTCGGTCCATTCGCGCGGCGCGGTATCGTTGACGACCAGCAGCGCGACGAACCGGCCGTCCTCCAGGATCGGCATGTTGATCAGCGCGTGGACGCCCAGCGCGTTGATCGCATCGGCATGGTCGGCGGTGCGCGGGTCGCGCGCGACGTCGTCGATGATCACCGTGTCGCCGCGCTTCAGATCGTCGATGAAGTGGCCGTAATCGCGGAAATAGAGCATCGGCGGCAATGGCTGCACGCCCTTCGAACACCAGTGCGGTCCCATGTCGATCGTTTCGGCCACCGGGTCGATCCGGCCATAGCCCGCGCGCGCGATCTCCAGAGTCCGCCCGAGCACGGCCGAGGCCGAGTGCGCCAACGCTTCGGCGTCGCCGGCATCACGCAGGCGGTCGTTCAGTTCGACCAGCGCCGACAGCCGCATCTCGTGCCGCCGCCGCGCATCGATGTCGAAGATCGCACCCGGAAAATATCGCGGCCGGCCATCGGGCGTACGGATGACACGCCCCTGCGCCAGCACCCACAGATATCGACCATCGGCCACCCGCATCCGATATTCGCAGGAATAGGGGGCGTGCGCGGCGACGGCGTCGTCGATCGCCGTACGCAATCGCTGGCGGTCGTCGGGATGGACGTGATCGATCGTCTGCGCCCCCGACAGCCCCACCGCAGCCTCGGCGATGTCGACACCCATCAGTCGCGCCAATCGCGCATCGAGCGTCAGGCGCCCGGTTTCCAGATCCCAGCCCCAACTGCCGACGCTGAAGGGCATAGCGGCATCGCCTTCCAGCACGCCGGTCGCGTTGCGTTCGATCTCGATCGCCGCCTGCCGCGCCAGCGCTTCCAAGGCGATCGCCTGCGCCGGGGTCAGTTCCTCCAAACGTGGTTTCGTATCGATCGCACACACGCTGCCGACCGCGACGCCATCGTTGGTGACAATCGGGAAGCCCGCGTAATAGCGCAGGTGCGGGGCGCCGATGACCAGCGACATGTCGCGGGTGCGCGGATCGCTTGCTAGGTCGTGAATGACGAAGACGTGCGACTGTCGGATCGCCAGCGCACACACCGACGTGTCGGCTGGTGTTTCGGCAACGTCGATCCCGTCGCGCGCCTTGAACCACTGGCGGTCGCGATCGACCAGGCTGACCAGGGCTATGGGAACGTCGAGCAGCGCCTTCACCGCCGCGACGATGGCATCGAACCGTGGTTCGGCGGGCGTGTCCAGGATGCCGGTGCGCCGGAACGCACTGAGGCGCGACCGTTCGTCTGATGCCGCGGGCACCGCCAGCGTCATGTCGACGAGCCTACCTGGCCGGACGTCGGGATCGAAAACCATTGTTGAGCGGGATCAATCACAAGAGTGGGGCTTGCCCGGCGAACGATCCTACCGCAAGCGGGTTGCAACAAAGATGATGTTCTGAGGAGAGTTACGATGGACGCGACGCTCGATTTCGGGCTCGGCGAGACCGCGGACATGATCCGCGACACCACCCGGCGCTACGCCAGCGACCGCATCGCCCCGATCGCGGCAGAGGTGGACGAGACGAACCGCTTTCCGCAGGAACTCTGGCCCGAAATGGGCGAGCTTGGCCTGCACGGCATCACGGTCGAAGAGGAATTCGGTGGCCTTGGTCTGGGCTATCTCGACCATTGCGTCGCCATGGAGGAGGTCAGCCGCGCCTCCGCATCGGTCGGCCTCAGCTATGGCGCGCATTCCAACCTGTGCATCAACCAGATCCGCCGGTGGGGCAACGCCGAGCAGAAGGCGCGCTATCTGCCCAAGCTGATATCGGGCGAACATGTCGGCAGCCTGGCGATGTCTGAGGCCGGATCGGGCAGCGACGTCGTGTCGATGAAGCTGAAGGCCGAGGCGAAGGGCAACGACCGCTATGTCCTGAACGGCACGAAGTTCTGGATCACCAATTCGCCCACCGCCTCCACGCTGGTCGTCTATGCCAAGACCGATCCGGCGGCCGGGCCGAAGGGTATCACCGCCTTCCTGATCGAACGCGATATGCCCGGCTTCTCGGTCAGCAAGAAGCTCGACAAGATGGGCATGCGCGGGTCGGACACCGCCGAGCTGGTGTTCGAGGATTGCGAAGTCCCGGTCGAAAACGTGATGGGCAAGGTCGGCGAAGGCGCGAAGGTGCTGATGTCGGGCCTGGATTACGAACGCGCGGTGTTGGCGGCGGGGCCGATCGGCATCATGCAGGCCTGTCTGGACGTCGTCCTGCCCTATGTCCGCGACCGCAAGCAGTTCGGCACGCCGATCGGTCAGTTCCAGCTGATGCAGGCGAAGATCGCCGACATGTACGTCGCGCTGAATTCGGCGCGCGCCTATGTCTATGCGGTCGCCCGCGCGTGCGACGCCGGCAAGACCACGCGGTTCGATGCGGCGGGCGCGATCCTTCTCGCTAGCGAGAATGCGGTGAAGACGTCGCTGGAGGCGATCCAGGCGCTGGGCGGGGCGGGCTATACCAAGGAATGGCCGGTCGAACGCTTCCTGCGCGATGCCAAGCTGTACGACATCGGCGCGGGCACCAACGAAATCCGCCGCTACCTGATCGGGCGGGAGCTGATCGGAAGCTGACCATTCGTGCTCCCGCGCGGCGAAGGTCCGGTTACGTGCCCCGGCGAAAACCGGGGTCCAGGTACGGCCGCGAGGAAAGTTACGGAAGCCGCTTGCACCTGGGCCCCGGCCTTCGCCGGGGAACAAAGATCGCAGGCGACGGACGACGACGGACGTCGCTGCGGACTCTCGGCTCCCGCCTGTGCGGGAGCACCGGTGGTACACTCCCCATCCCGCACCCCGCTGACGCTCCCCACCCCCAGCACGATCTTTGCGCGGCGGGAAAAGGTCAGCGCCTGCCACCGGCCGCCGTTGCCGGTCGCGGTGCGGCTGCGCAGGAAGGTCAGGTGGAGCTGATCGACCTGTTCGGGATCGATCCGGCCGCGGTCGAGGCCGATTTGGGCGCGTTCGACGGCCGTCGCCGGGTCGATGCGGATGAAGTTCGGTTCGCCAGCGGTGCTCGGCACGTCGCCGACTTCACGGCACGGCGGGCGGGTCGGGGATTGGGCGAAGGCGGGGGTGGCGAAAACCAACGCGAGCACCACCCCCACCGCTGTTTACGCTCAGCGAAAAATCCCCAACGGCACCGCCTCGCCCATCGCCGTTTCGCCCGCGGCGTTGGGGTGCAGGTTGTCGCCACCCTGCATGGCGTCGGCCAGGCGCAACGGGTCCTTCGGATCGGCGACCGCGCGCTCCAGATCGATCACCCCGTCGAACGCGCCCGACGTGCGGATCCAGCG
>DASTEN010000331.1:0-2685 GCA_035709645.1 Sphingomonas sp. | reverse complement strand
GCCGGACCATGATGCGGCGGTTGGCGCGGCGGGCAAGGTCGACGATCCAGTCGATGACGAACGGGCAACGCTTGCCATAGGCCTGCACGACGAAGCCCAGACCGTCCCAGCCGGCAAGATCGGGGTCCATCGCCAGCGATTCCAGCAGGTCGAGCGACAGTTCGAGCCGGTCGGCCTCCTCCGCATCGATGTTCAGGCCGATGTCATAGCCCTTCGCGAGGACCGCCAGCGCCTTCACCTTCGGCAGCAGTTCGCTCATCACGCGGCCTGCCTGTGCGCGGACGTAGCGCGGGTGGAGCGCGGACAGCTTGATCGAGATGCCGGGGCCGGCATAGACGCCGCGCCCCGCCGCTGCCGCGCCGATCGCGCGGACGGCGGTTTCATAGTCGCGATAGTAGCGTTCGGCATCGGCCGCGGTCGTCGCCGCTTCGCCCAGCATGTCGTAGCTGTAGCGGAAGCCGCGCGCCTCGAGCGGGCGGGCACGCTCCAGCGCTTCGGCGATCGTCTCGCCGGTCACGAACTGCTCGCCCATCATCCGCATCGCCATGTCGACGCCGCGACGGATCACCGGTTCGCCGGCGCGCGCGATCAGGCGGGTCAGTGCCGCGCCCAGGCCCGAATCGTTGACGCTGCCGGTCAGCTTGCCGGTGACGACCAGCCCCCAGGTCGCGGCGTTGACGAACAGCGAGCGGCCGTCGCCGACATGGCTCCGCCAGTCCCCGCCCGCAATCTTGTCGCGGATCAGCGCGTCGCGCGTCGCGGTGTCTGGAATGCGCAAAAGCGCCTCGGCCAGGCACATCAACGCGACGCCTTCCTGGCTCGACAACGCATATTCCTGGACCAGGCCCTCGACGCCGGTCCCCTTGTGCTTGGCACGCAGCGCGGTGACGAGTTCGGTCGCGGTGACGGTGGCCGCGGTGCGGATGTCGTCGCTCAACGTCGCTGCATCCAGCAACGGTGCCATGCACGCCGCTTCCGGGCGGCGATAGGCGGCGGTAATCGCGCGGCGCAGTGCGTCCTGCGGGCGGACGGGCGGGGCGAAGTCGGCGAAGGGGGGCGTCGTCATCATCGTCCCTTACCAGCTATGCCGCTGGCGATCCGCCCGCATTTGCGGCAAACTCGGGCCGATCGAACCGAATGGATAGCCGATGACAGATCGAACGGACGCCAAATTGCCCGTATCCGGACCGATCGACGGATTCGACCGGCGGATCATCGAGGCGTTGCGGAGCGACGGACGGCTGTCGGTCACCGAACTCGCCCGACGCGTCGGCCTGTCGAAGACGCCGTGCCAGGTGCGGCTGAAGCGGCTGATCGATCACGGCTATATCCTGGGCTTTCGCGCGGTCATCGATCCGGCGCGGCTGGGGCTGGACCACATCGCCTTCACGGAAGTGAAACTGTCCGACACGCGCGAGGCGGCGCTCGACGAATTCCGCCGCGCGGTGCTGCGCATTCCCGAGGTCGAGGAGTGTCATATGATCGCCAGCAGCTTCGACTATCTGCTGAAGGTGCGCACCGTAGATATCCGGCGCTATCGCGAGGTGCTGGGCGAGCGGATATCGGCGCTGCCACATGTCGCGAACACCTCGACCTTCGTCGCGATGGAGACGATCCGGGACGCCGCGGTGTAATATTCGCCCCCACCACCGTCATCCCCGCGAAAGGCGGGGATACGTTGGCGCTGAACGTGGTGAGACTTGCCGGCACCAGCGACTATTAATCCCCGCCTCCGCGGGGATGACGGTGCTGGGGCTAGTCTGCGAACATCGCCTTCAACGGCTCGCTCGTATCCGCCAGCCGCGCCGGATCGACCACCGCCCCAGCCTCGACCAGCGCCCGGCCCTGCACATAGTCCTTCACCGCATTGACGCAGTCGAGAGCGACCACGCGGCCGGCCTTGAGATACACGACCGAGAAGCTTCGCGTGGCGGGATCGCCGCGAACCACCTCGGTGTCGTGCCCCGCCGACAGGCCGACGGTCTGCAGCTTCAGGTCGTACTGGTTCGACCAGAACCATGGCGTCGCCTGATAGGGAACCGGATCACCCAAAATCGCGCGGGCGGCGGTGGTGGCCATGTCGTTGGCGTTCTGGACCGATTCCAGGCGGATCTGCGCACCATCCGCAAAGGCGTTCGCATGCGCCGCGCAGTCGCCTATCGCATGGATGTGGGGCAGGCTGGTGCGGCACAGCGCGTCGACCGCCACGCCGTCGCCGCCCGCCGCGCCGGCCGCCAGAAGGGCCTCGACCGCGGGTACGATGCCGATCCCGACGATCGCCATCTCGCAGGGCAGCAGCGTGTCGTCGGACAGGCGGACCCCGGTGACGCGCGTATCGCCCTCGACACAGTCGACGCCGATGCCGGTGCGCAGGTCGACGCCCCGCGCGCGATGCTCGGCTTCATAGAAGGCGGAGAGCGTGGGCCCGGCGACGCGGGCGAGCACGCGGTCCTGCGCCTCGATCAGCGTCACCGCCTTGCCGAGCTTCGTCAGCGCCGCCGCGGCTTCCAGCCCGATGTACCCGCCGCCGATCACGACGACGCGCGCCACGTCCGCAAGTTCGCCGATCAGCCGGTCGATGTCTGCGCGGGTGCGGACCGAATGGACGCCCGGCAGATCGTGGCCGGCGCAGACCAGCCGGCGCGGGCTGCCGCCGGTGGCCCAGATCAGGTCGCCATAGCCGAT
>DASTEN010000330.1:0-3954 GCA_035709645.1 Sphingomonas sp. | reverse complement strand
CGTCGAGATCGTCGCTCAGAAGCCCTCTCCGATCCGGTTCCAGCGCGCCGCCGAGAACCAGGTCCACGGCTTTACCCACGATGCGCTGCCGTCGGTCGACCAGAAGGTGACGAGCGCCTTGCCCTCCAGGTTCACCATCGGGACCATGCCGATCGCGCCGCCCTCGCTCGCCGGAAAACGGCTGTCGGCGGAGGCATCGCGGTTGTCGCCCATCAGGAAGACGTGGTCGGCAGGCACCGTATAGACCTGCGTGTTGTCGGCTTCGGGAAAGTTGCCGCGGTCGAGAACGCTGTACGATTTGCCGCCCGGCAGCGTCTCGCGATACTGCATGTACCGGCAGACCGGCTGTCCGGCGGCACTGGCCTGGAATTCGGCCGGACATTCGGTGTCGGCCGGATAGTTCGGCGTCAGCGGCACGATGAAGTCGGCCACGCGCTGCTTGGGTACCGGCTTTCCGTTCAGCACCAGCTGTCCGTTCACCATCTGGATCGTGTCGCCCGGCAGGCCGATGACGCGCTTGATGTAATCGTCACGGTCGCCCGGCGGCGCCTTGAAGACAACCACGTCGCCGCGGCTCGGCATCGAGGCGAAGATGCGTCCCGGGATCAGCGGCAGCGACCAGGGGAAGCTGTGGCGCGAATAGCCGTAGTTCCACTTGGTGATGAACAGATAGTCGCCGATCAGCAGCCGCGGCAGCATCGACTGGCTGGGGATGCTGAACGGCGAGAAGAAGAAGCTGCGGAAGATGAATACGACGATCGCCAGCTTCACCAGGAAGCCGACGGTATCGCGCAGTTCGGACTTCGGCTTCGGCGCCGGGGGCGGGCTCGCGGAGGGCGTGGTCGGTTCGGCCATTCCGGCCTCCTGTGACCGAGCGCCTTGCGCGTCAAGCTTTCAGGGCTAGAGGAACCCCGAACGAACGGGAGGTGCACATGGTCGATTGGTCCAAGGTCGAGGCGCTGGAGCCGCCCAAGCTGACGCAGTTGTTCGATGCCGACGCCGACCGCGTCGCCAAATTTTCGGTCGATGTCGGCGGGCTGCATTTCGACTTCTCCAAGACTCATCTGGATGCAGATGCCGTCGCTGCGTTCGAGGGGCTGGCCAAGTCGGCCGGTTTCGCGGCCAAGCGCGACGCGCTGTTCGCGGGCGACAAGGTCAACACGTCGGAGGGGCGCGCCGTCACGCACACCGCGGAGCGCGGCGAGGGGGCGGAGGAAGACGTTGCGAAGGCCGCGGCGCTTCACGCCCGCATGCGCGGGCTGATCGACGCGATCGAGGCCGAGGCGCTGGGTCCGATCCGCCACATCCTGCACATCGGCATCGGCGGTTCGGCGCTGGGCCCGGACCTACTGATCGATGCGCTGGGTCGTACGTCGGACCGGTACGACGTCGCGGTCGTGTCGAACATCGACGGCGTCGCACTGGAGGAGGTGTTCGACGCGTTCGACCCGCACGCGACGCTGCTGGTACTTGCGTCGAAGACCTTCACCACCACCGAAACGCTGACGAATGCCGAAAGCGCGCTCGACTGGATGCGCGACGATGGCGTCGAGGATCCCTACGGCCGCGTGATCGCGCTGACCGCGGCCCCCGACAAGGCGGTCGAATGGGGCGTCGACGAAACCCGCGTTCTGCCGTTCGCCGAGTCGGTCGGCGGACGCTACTCGCTCTGGTCGTCGATCGGCTTTCCCGCGGCGATGGCGCTCGGCTGGGACGCGTTCCAGGAACTGCTGGAGGGCGCGGCGGAAATGGACCGCCACTTCCGCCTGACCGCAGCGCACGAAAACGCGCCGATGCTCGCGGCCTTCGCCGACCTCTATTACGCTCAGGTCCGCCGCTGCCAGACGCGCGCGACCTTTGCCTATGACGAACGTCTGCGACTGCTGCCGAGCTATCTGCAGCAGCTGGAGATGGAATCGAACGGCAAGTGGGTGACCGCGGACGGGCAGCCGCTCGACCGGCCGTCGTCGCCGATCGTGTGGGGCGGCGTCGGCACCGATGCGCAGCACGCGGTGTTCCAGCTGCTCCACCAGGGCACGAACCTGGTGCCGGTCGAATTCGTCGCGGTGATCGAAGCGGGCGACTCGCTGGCGGCCGAGCATCACGAGGCCCTGCTGCTCAATGCGTTCGCGCAAGGGGCGGCGTTGATGAAGGGCCGCGACAACGCCGACGATCCGCAGCGCGCCTATCCGGGCGACCGGCCGTCGTCGACGATCCTGATCGACCAGCTGGACGCGCGGGCGCTGGGCGCGCTGATTGCGTTCTACGAACACCGCACCTTCGTGTCGGGCGCGCTGCTAGGGATCAATCCTTTCGACCAGTTCGGGGTCGAGCTGGGCAAGGAAATGGCCAAGGCCGCGGGTGAGGGTGGGGCGGGGTTCGATGCCTCGACGCAGGATCTGATCAAGCGGGCGTTTGGGGAGTAAGGCGCTACACTCTCATCCGTCATCCCCTCGAAGGCGGGGATAAATTCTGGCTGGCCTTCGTGAAACCCACGACGTCCAGCGACTATTGGTCCCCGCCTTCGCGGGGATGACGGATGAGAGGTGCGGACGGCGCGGCAAGGTGCGGGCTTTGCAACCTCGCCCCCACCCCCTAAGCCGCCGGCCATGACCAACATTCTCGTCACCGGATCGTCGCGCGGGATCGGCGCCGCGACGCTGCAAGCCCTGCGCGACTCGGGCGCGACCGTCGTCGGTCAATCGACCGGGGGCGACTTTGCCGCCGATTTCGCGGTGCCGTCCGCTCCACGCGACCTGTGGGACCGCGCGATGGCGGCGCTGGACGGTCGTATCGACGTGCTGGTCAACAACGCCGGCGTCTTCGAGGCCAATCCGCTCGACGCGTCGGACGAGGACTGGGTGTCGGGATGGGAGCGGACGATGCGGATCAACCTGACCGCCGCGGCCGAGCTGTGCCGATTCGCGGTGCAGCATTGGCAGGCGACCGGGCAGGGCGGGCGCATCGTCAACGTCGCCAGCCGCGCGGCGTACCGCGGCGACAGCCCGGCGCATTGGCATTATGCGGCATCGAAGTCGGGCATGGTCGCGATGACCAAGACGATCGCGCGCGCCTATGCCTCCGACGGGATCCTAGCCTTCGCCATATGTCCCGGTTTCACCATGACTGGCATGGCCGAGGAGTATCTGGAAAGCCGCGGGGGCGACAGGTTGCTGGCCGATATTCCACTGGGCCGTGTCGCGATGCCAGACGAGGTTGCCGAGATGGCGCGCTGGCTGGCGCTGGAGGCGCCCGCATCGATGACCGGCGCGGTGCTCGACGTGAATGGAGCATCCTATGTCCGCTGATGCAATCGATAGCTGGAAGACTACCCTTCCCTGTACCCGCGCAGAGGCGGAAGCGATCGATGCGGCCGACGATCTGGCGATCGAAGCTGTCCTGATGACCACCGAGGAGGTCGAGGACGATCGCGAACGCTGGCGGCTGGACGCGTATAGCGAGCACCGTCCCGACGACGCGATGATCGCCCAGCTTCGCGCTCTGGTGCCGAGCGCCGCCGCTGTCGAAGCGGTCATCGAGCCGCTGTCGGCGCAGGATTGGGTGGCCATGAGCCAGGAGGGGCTGGAACCGATCGTCGAGGGGCGCTTCGTCGTCCATACCGCCGCCCACGACGTATCTGCGCCCGCGGGCGGCCGCGCGTTCCGGATCGATGCGGGCCAGGCATTCGGCACCGGGCATCACGCGACGACCAGCGGGTGCCTGGCGATGCTCGACCGGCTGCATGACCGGTCGTATGCCACGATCATCGACATCGGGACCGGGACCGGCCTGCTGGCGTTCGCCGCAGCGCATCTGTGGCCGGACGCGCACGTCGTCGCGACCGACATCGATCCCGCCGCGATCGATGTCACGCGGGAGAATGCGGTGCTGAACGGCATCGCGGGGCTGGACCTGCTGGTGGCCGACGGCGCGCTGAGCGACGCGATCACGGCG
>DASTEN010000329.1:0-10304 GCA_035709645.1 Sphingomonas sp. | reverse complement strand
CCGCACTCTGCGCGACTGTCGCATCACGGTCGCCCGGCGCCAGGAGGATCACCTCCTCCCGGCCGGGGCGCGCCGCCGCCAGCTTCTGTTCGACATAGGTGCGCACGCCACCCCCCGCTGGGGTGTAGAAGGCACAGATATCGACGATACGGATCATCGGATCAGTCCATCGCCGCGCGAACGACATCGCTCGCGCCCAGCACCGCACCGACGATCAGGTGCGTCGCCAGCGACAAGGCCGCGACCAGCGCGATCGCATCGACGATCGGTCCATGCGCGCCGACCAGCACCGTCACCACCCCGGCAAAGACCAGGTCCTTGTTCGGCATCAGCGGCAGACGCGACAGGATCTGGCGGATCGTGCCCAGCAGGAGCCACCAGCTGAGCGCGACCGTGGGGACGATTTCGTGCCACAGATACGCCGACAGCCCGATCGCGACGACGATGCGAACGGCGTGGACGCCCGCGACGAAGGCCAGATCGCGGCCGGGCAGGCTGAACAGCCGACCGCGGAAGAAGAATATCGCCAGCGACGATATCAGGATGACGATGACGGAGGTCACGAAATGCTTCGTTTCCATGCCGACGTTCAATCGCGCGAATAGCGGCGCGGCGATGACGACCAGCAACAGCGTGAAGACGTTACCGGCGATCGCGCTCAGGATCGACACGTCCTTGATCGCGCCGAACGGGGCGGTCGTGATCCGGGCGTGGCGACGGGCCCAGCTGTAGAAATACATCTCGCCCAGATAGCCGAGCAGCAGTTCGTTGCAGACCAGTTTGCGGAACAGCGGGACGATCCCACTCGGCGGCAACGTCCACAGCCTGCGGAAGATGATCCATTCCGAAATCGGGCTGATGGCGTAGCAGATCGCAAAGGCCAGCCAGAAGCCGATCCCCGTCGGCATCATCGCCCACAGGGTCGCGACGTCGAGCGCGCGCAACTGGTACAGCGCGGCGGCCAGCACGCCCAGCGACAGGATAGGCCCCACCGCGGCGATCCAGCCGTTCCACCGCGTCTTGAGTGGCGGTGCGGGATCCAGCATCGCGCCCGATTCGATCGGCGCGGCGCGGGCGGCGAAGTCGGTCAACGCACCCTCCCTCAGGCCGCCAGCAGGTCGCTGTAGCGTGCCGGCGCATGGCTCCGCCGCACGCGCCCCACGGCGCGATCGATACTTTCGAGCAGTGCGGGAACCGTCGTGTCGCCCGGATGCACGCCGATACGCGCCGTCGGCAAACGTCGCAGCACCGGTGGCAGCACGCGCGCGGCGGCCAGTGACGACAGGATCCGCGCGCGGCTACGGCTCGCCCACGTCAGGACCGGATCGCGGGCCAGGATCGCACCGGTCACCGGGTTCCAGACGCGGCGGTGATTTTCGGCGATCTGAAAGCCGGCATCGGCCAGCGCCGCATCGGCGCCGGCACCATAGAGCCAGGCCGGCGCGATGAAGCCGGCGGCCGGGCGGCCGCTGATGTCCTCGATCAGCTTGCGACCGTCACGCATCCGGTGCAGCGCCGTGTCATAGGACAGGCCAAGGAACTCGCCCTCGCCAGCGGTCATGTGGCGGGCCTTCAGCTTCGCGGCACGGCCGGCGTGCACGCTGTCGTCGCGGTGGAACCAGCCATGGACGAACAGATCCGCCCCGGCATCGGCCCAACGCCGCAGCTTCGTCGCGAAGGCCGAACCGCGGATCAGCGGAGCCTGCCCCCAGTGATTAGGGACGACCAGCAGCGCGATCCGATCGTCGGAGGCGTGCCGTCCCAGCAGAGCGTGCAGCTGGTCCACCTGATTTTCGAATTTCGGGCCCACATCGTGAACCGAAAGGAACAATCTGCGTTCAGGCTGCATTACGGACGGCATTTCGGTTCCACCCCGCCGGAAATCTGGCGAGATGGGTCCCCATCCTTGCGCCCTAAATCCGGTTAACATTCGTATAGACGTCGTCGGAACGACGCTTCCCCAGCCGGTTTCCAAAAATTTTGGGCTAATTTACGGCATCCCCCTGATAATGCTGCATTGCAGCAACCTCAAGCCGTCGGTGGGTCGATCAGCGCAGGCGAAGTGACACTCGAATGGTTCGCGGCGCGCCGGGGTAAACCCACACCGGGCTGTACGAACTCTGCGCAAATCGGGCGTCGAACAGATTGTCGGCCTCGATCCTCAACGCCGTGCGAGCGGACAGGGCATAGTCGACCGCCGCCTTCGCTTTGACATAGGCGGGCAAGATCAGGCCGCTGCTGTCGATCGCACCGGCCCGGTCGCCGACATATGTCGCGCCGGCACTGACCGACGGCCCCCGCCCCGCGCTGTCGGTGAATCGACCGACGACGAACAGCGTCCCGCTGTGCTCCGGCACGTTCAGCGCGCGATCGGTGGCAAAGGTCGCATCGTCGTTCCGGGCCCGTGTCCACGCATAGTTGGCGACGATCTGCCACGACCGACCGATCCGCGCCGACGCATCGATTTCCATACCCCTAGACGTCAGCCGCCCGATCGGCGCGGAATAGCCCGGATCGGTCGGATCGTTGGTCAGAATGCCGCGCTTCGTGATGTCGAACCACGTCGCGCCGACATCGATGCCCGGGAACGTCGCGGCGATGCCCAGCTCATAGCCGTTACCGGTTTCCGGATCGAACCCGACACCACGGCGGTTCGTGCCCGAATTCAGCACGAAATTTTCCCCCCAATTGGCGTGCGCCGCAAAATGATCGTCGATCCGATAGCGCGCACCGATGCGCCCGGTGACCGGTGCGGCGACATTGCGCCCGGTGATGCCGGTCAGGACGTTCGCCAGCCGCTGGCGATAGGGATCGATCCGCGCGCCACCCGCCAGGGTCAGCCGGTCGGACACTTCCCATAGATCCTGCACGTATAGTGTCGCTGCCCAGCGCTTCTCACGATTGTCGACGAACGGGACCGGCACCGGTGCGGGCTGTCCAGAGACGGGGGTGAAGATATCGATGGCATAGGGTGCTGCCGCAGAGGGACTGCGCCGCAGATAGCGATCCTGGTAATCGAGGTGATAGCCCTTTATCCCGATCGAGGGTCGATGATCGCCGATCCGACCGGCGATCTCGACGCGCGCCGACCAATCGTCGACCGCGAAATCGCGCAAGCGGCGCTGGCGCCACAGCGTCCGGCCATCGGCGCGCAGGCTGGTGTGATCGGACGAATACCCCGTCAGCGACCCCGTACGATACGCGATGCCCGCATTCAGGCTCCATCCGTCACCAAGACCGAACAGGCCCGTCATCTGATGCCGCTGGTTGCGGAAGCGCGTGATGCCGTCTCCCGGTTCGCCGAAGAAGCGGTTGCGCGGCAGGGCATTGGCATCGCCGTTCACCGCCGGAATGCCGCGATCAAACGCACCGTCGAATGTCGTGATCTCGCCGACGTAGGTCAATCGCGCATCGGCGTTCGGTTTCCACGTCAGCGACGGCGCATAGACGGTGCGGTGCGGCCGCACGAAATCGCGCCACCCGTCGCTCGCCTCTGCCGCGGCGACGAAACGCACCGCCAGCGTGTCGCTCAGCGGCCCGGTCACGTCCAGTTCGGCGCGGCGGGTATCGAACGATCCATAGGTCAGGATCGCCTGCGCGCCGAGCGCGAACCGTGGCGTCTTGCTGACGATGTTCACCCGCCCACCCGGATCGATATCGCCGAACAGCGCGCCCGACGGGCCTTTCAACATCTCCACCCGTTCCGCAGTCGCCGGATCGCGCGGGGGCGCCATGCCGCGATTGGCCAGGAAGCCGTCGACATAATATTCCGCTCCGCCGTCGGGCGTGCCAAGGAACCCGCGGATCGCGAAATTGTCGAGAAAACCGCCGCGGTTGTTCTGGTTGCTGACCCCGCTGATCAGTTCCAGAGCGTCCGACAGGCGATAGGCGCCCGCCGCATCCAGCAGGTCGCGCTCGACCGACCGGCTCGATTGCGACATGCGTTCGGTGACCGGGTCCGACGACAATGTCCGATCGACACCGCCCGTTCGAACACCCAGCACGACGATGTCGTCCGCCGTATCCGCCGTCGCCTCCGTATCGGCGCGCGGCACGGCCACCGGACCGGTCCTGCGGCCCTCGCTGGCCGTGGCGGACACCGCATGTGTCGAAAGCAGGGCCGTCACCGCTACGAGCGAAACGCGCAAGGTCAATCTCCAATGTTATGATGTAACATTTCCATTGCTGGCGTTTTGTCGACTGTCAAGCACGGCGTACGGCGCGATCCGCATTGACCGGCAGGCTGCGCCTGTGCCAAGCGGATTTCGGAACATGCGGGTGTAGCTCAATGGTAGAGCAGAAGCCTTCCAAGCTTACGACGGGGGTTCGATTCCCCTCACCCGCTCCATCCTTCCCTCCCGCCACGATCCGCCCTGCGCCGCGACCCGTGCGGACACGCCGGATGCGATGCGCATGACTATCTCCCTTGTCTTCCTCGATGCCGACGACACGCTGTGGCACAATATGCGCCACTTCGATGCCGCCGAGCGTGCCTTCGCCGAGATGCTGGCCCCGTTGACCGATGCCGGCATCGCCCGCGCCCGATTGGCGGAGGTCGAAACCAGGAATCTGGCGCGCTATGGGTATGGCGCGAAGAGCTTTACGCTGTCGATGATCGAAACCGCGCTCGACCTGGGCGGCGACGCCCTGCCCGCCGCCACGATTCGCGGCATCCTGGACGCGGGACGGACGCTGCTGTCCCATCCGGTCGAACTGCTAGACGGCGTCGGCGACACGATCGCACGTCTGGCCGAAAGGGCCGAACTGGTGCTGGTGACGAAAGGGGACCTGCTGCACCAGGAAATGAAGCTCGCCGCGTCCGGACTTGGCGACTATTTCGCGGCGGTCGAGATCGTCAGCGACAAGACCACCGATACCTTCCGCCGCCTCATCGCGGCGCGCGGCATCGCCCCCGATCAGGCGATCATGGCCGGCGATTCGCTTCGGTCCGATATCCTGCCAGCGCTGGATGCGGGCGCATGGGCGGCGTTCGTCCCGCACGACATCGTCTGGAACCACGAACGCGCGCCCGAACCGCGCGACCACCCCCGCTTCCGCCGGCTCGACCGGCTGGCGGACTTACCGACGCTGATCGACGCGATAGGCTGAGCCCGAACGGGCAATATGGCTGGGGCGGCAGGATTCGAACCTACGAATGCCGGTACCAAAAACCGGTGCCTTACCGCTTGGCGACGCCCCAGCAGAGTGGCGGGCTTATAGCGCGCCCGCCGCGGTTGGGAAGCCCGCGTTTCCCCATTTATCGCGTCAGGCGATACGATGCAGCCAGCCATGGGGATCGGGCGCGCGGCCGCGTTGCAGGTCGCTGAGCCGAGCGAGCAGACGGGCGGTCGTCTGGCCCGTGCCGCCGCTGCCGATGGTAAAATCATAGCCGGGGCCGGCGACGCGACCGATCGGCGTCACGACGGCGGCGGTACCGCAGGCGAAGCTTTCGGCCAGGGCGCCGCTGTCGGCATCTGCGCGCCACTGGTCGATCGAATAGGGCTCTTCGCGAACGGTCAGTCCTTCGTCGCGGGCGAGCTGGATCAGGGACGCGCGGGTGATGCCGGGCAGGATGGTCCCGCCCAGCGGCGGCGTGACCAGGCTGCCGTCGGCCATGACGAAGAAGATGTTCATGCCCCCCAGTTCCTCGATCCAGCGGCGTTCGACCGCATCGAGGAACACGACCTGATCATGACCGCGTGCGATCGCATCCTGTTGGGCGATCAGGCTGGTCGCGTAATTGCCTCCGCATTTCGCCTCGCCCGTCCCACCCGGGGCGGCGCGGGTGTAGTCGTGGCTGACCCACAAAGAGACGGCGCGTGCGCCCCCCTTCCAATAGGCACCGACCGACGAGGCAAGGACGCAGTAGAGATATTCCGCGGCCGGCTTCACGCCCAGAAAGACCTCCGACGCGATCATGAACGGGCGCAGGTACAGCGCGCCGCCGTCGACATTCGGTATCCAGTCGCGATCGGTCAGTACCAATTGCTTGCACGACTCGACGAACAGCTCCTCCGGCAGTTCGGCCATCGCCATCCGCCGCGCGGACGCCTGGAACCGGCGCGCGTTGGCGTCGGGGCGGAACATCGCGATGCCGCCGTCGTCGAGGGCATAGGCCTTCAACCCCTCGAAGATTTCCTGCGCATAATGCAGCACCGCGGTCGCAGGATCGACCGTCAGCGGTCCGCGCGCCACGATCTTCGCGTCGTGCCAGCCCTTGTCGCTCGAATAGCGGACGGTCGCCATGTGGTCGGTGAAGATACGGCCGAAGCCCGGGTCGGCGAGCAGGCCGCTACGTTCGTTGACGCTCATCGGCGTCGGATTGGGTTCGAACGCAAAGGCGGTCATGGCGCACGCATCTCCAGTCAATCCGCGCCCGCTTCGGCGCTTGGCGGGGCGTATCGGCGGTGGCAGAACAGGTCAACATGGCTGGCCCACTTCCCGACGCGTCTCGCGCTTCCCCGCTGTTCCTGACCGAACCGGAAATCCGGCGCGGGATCGAACTCCTGTATTTCGGATACAGTCACCTGACCCGTGCGATCGATTCGGGGCTGGCCGATAAGGGCTTGGGTCGCGCACACCACCGGGCGCTGTATTTCATCGCCCGCAAACCGGACCTGGCGGTCGGCGAGCTGCTGCAATTGCTGGCGATCACCAAGCAGGCGCTGAATCGCGTGCTGACCGAACTGACCGCGCGTGGCCTGGTCGAGACGCGCACGGGCGACCGCGACCGGCGCCAGCGGCTGCTGAAACTGACCGACACCGGCGCGGCGCTGGAGCGTCAACTTTACGGAGCGCTCAGCGCGCGGCTGGCGTCGGCCTATTCCAGCGCGGGACAGACGGCGGTCGGTGGGTTCTGGGCGGTGCTGGAGGGCTTGATCCCCGCATCCGAACGGCCTCGTGTGGCCGGCCTCGGCCGTTAGCGCGGTTTCCGACCGCTCTGGTCCGCGTCAGGCGGTCGCAAAGTCGATTTGTGGGGGGCGGCCGTCGATGTAGAGCGACGCCACGCGATCCGGTGTCACCCCCATTCGCGCCAGTTCGCGCAGCTTGCCCAGCATCAACCGGGTCGGCGCCGCACCGATGTCCCACATTTCGCCCCGGCGATTGTTCCGCAACACCGTCCAGCGATCGCCGTCCAGCCGCGTAACGAGATCGCGATCCACCAGATCGGCCATGTGACGCCATGCGCTGGTGTACGCCACGCCGACGCCGGCCGCGACCCGGCGCAACGAAATGCCGTCGCACAGCGCATCGGGCGGCAGGTCGTCGCCATAACGTCGCGCCAAATCGGGATCGTGCGTCACCCGCCGACCGGCCACTAAGGCGAATGACGCCCACAACAGATGCGCGGTCGGCGAAATCTCCGTCGGTCTGAACGTATCGATCGGCAGCAATAAGGTGTCGATCGCATGTTTGAGAATGTCCGACCGGCCGGCGGTCAGCGGCATATCGGTCGGCAGGTCGAGATCGCAGGTCGCACCGACATCCTCGATCAAGCGCAGGAAACCATCATGCGCCGCCCGGTAGTAACGGAGCGCGATCTGCGACCCGACGTCGCTGGTCGACAACGCGACACCACCACGCGTGGCCGTCAGGATGCCGCGCCGCGCCAGCAGGTGCGTGTGCCGCCGCACCGTTTCCGCCGACAGCCCAAGCGATTCCGACAGGCGATAGGCGGAAATGCCGCAGGCGGTCGTCGTCGGCGTGGCGATCGCCCCGTCACGCGTCCAGTCGGGCAGACAGACCCGCGCGACCGCGCCATAGTCGATGCCGTGGGGCAGGCGGCCGCCGAATAGCTTTCCGGTCAGCCGGGCGAACGCAATCGAGAATTCCGCTCGCAGTCGGGTCAATTGACGGATCGGTTGAACGGCGGCGGTCGGCACGGACATATTCCCGGAGCGGACACCAGCACCCGCCCACCCCGGTATATGGCTCAAGTCCCCAGGCTCAAGACAAATCAGGCAAGCTTGAAGCCTTCCTTGTTCATCGCCATCGTCAGTTGCTTATTGCGTTCGGGCGACAGTTTGGCCTTCAGCGCGGGGAACAACGACTGCTCCTCCTCGCGCATATGATCTTCGATATCGGCGCGAAATTTGCGGACCTTGGCCAAGAAGGCGTCGCCGGTGTTCGGCATGTTGTCCAGTTCGTACAAATATTGCTTCACATAGCCATGCTCGGCGTTCAACTCGTCCGCACCGGCCACGTCGCCCGCTTCGCGCAACGCCGGATAGATCGTATTCTCTTCCTCAAGAGCATGCTTCGCCAGAGCGTGCTTCATCTGGGTCAGCAGGATGCTGCGCTTGATCGTCGCGTCCGGTCCGGTCGCCTCCAGCGCATCGAACAGCTTCAATACCGCCTTGTGCTCGGCTGCCAGGGCGTCGTCCCAGTCGCCCGCCAGATAGGTCGGCGCCTGCACCGCCGCCTTGCGTGCGATCATTGCCAGCATGCCCAGTGCGACCCCGGCGACGACGGCCCCCGCCAGTTTTCCAAGCGTGCCGTTGGTGTCCGTCGCCGTATCGCGATTGGCCTCGGTCGTCGCCATGCGTCCCTCCATCTATCGGTGATTGTAGGAGAAACCGGCGACGGCGGCGGCACGTTCCGCAAATTCGTGTTGACGTAAGTCTACCGCGACCAGCCGCTAAGCCGACCGCGCCGCAGCCGCCAGCTCCTCGCTCCGCCGTGCCGCCGCGCTCAGCGTGTCGGCGACCAGGCGCCGCAGTGCATCGTCCTGGTCCAGCACATCTAGGCCGGCACGGGTGGTGCCCCCGGGGCTGGCGACGCGATCGGCCAGCGTGTCGGGGTCGGCCGCCGCCGTCCGGGCCAGCGCCGCTGCGCCTTCGACGGTCGCGATCGCGAAGCGCTGCGCCTGATCGGCAGGCAGCCCGAGTGCGGCGCCCGCATCCGACATCGCCGCAACGAAGCGATATACGAAGCCGGGCCCCGATCCCGACAGCGCGGTGACGGCGTGGAACAGATGTTCGTCCGCCACCCATTCGACCAGCCCGAGGGGCGCCATCAGCGCCGCAGCAATCGCGCGGGCGCCTGCATCGGCGCTGTCGGAATGCAGCGCAACGACGCCCCGCCCCAACGACACCGGCAGGTTCGGCATCGCCCGGACGACCGCCGCAGCGGGGACACGGGCCGCGATGGTTGCAGCCTCCACACCGGCAAGGATCGAGACGAGCAGCGCCGGTCGGCATTCGGCCAGGGTCACAGCGACGGCGTCGAGCAGTTGCGGTTTCACTGCGAGCAGCAGGATGTCCGGGCTTTGGCCCCGTGGTGCCGCGTCGACGCGGGCCACGCCGCTGGGCAGATCCGCTGCGCCCGGATCGATCACCAGCACCTGCGCCGGTGCCAGCACGCCATCGGCCAGCCAGCGCTCCAGCATCGCGCCGCCCATGTTGCCGGCACCGACCAGCCACAGCCGGCCGGACACCACCGCGCTCACGCTTCGCCCTGCGTTTCGATCAGCGCGGCGGCCAGCGCGTCCTTCGGCGTCTTGCCGCCCCACAGGACGAATTGGAACACGGGGTAGAAGCGCTCGCATTCGTCGATCGCGCTTTCGACCATCAGTTCGGCGCCATCCAGGCTGAGCTGCGGCCCATCGTCGCCGGTCATCACTGCGGCGTGACGGAACAGCAGGATGCCGCTCGACGACCAGAGTTCGAAATGACCGATCCAGAGCTGTTCGTTGACCAGTCCGATCGCCTCGTACATCGACGCCCGGGCATGATCCGCGACGCGCACGTCGGGGAAGGCGAGGAATTGCAGCACCGAATCGTCTTCGCGCCAGATTGCGCGCAGCTCGTATTCGGTCCAGCTCCCCTTCACCTTCGCCACGATTTCGTCGTCGTCGCGGTCGAAGGACCAGCCGTGCGCCGAGAAATAGCGCTCCAGCATGTCGATCGGCGCGGCGTCGTCGCGGTCGTTTTCCAGATCTTCGATCGTCATCGGTACCGAAAATGCCAATCTTCGCCGCAGCGCACAAGCGGGCGGCGTGCGGAATGCTGTGGAGAAGTTGCGCGGCACAGGATCCGCCGACTGTAAGAAACTGGCATCTTTCGCCTGTCCGCCGCCATTGTTTCGCCGCGCAAACCCGCTAACAGCGCGGCATCCATGCGCGCCCTCCCGCTCGTCGCCCTGCTCGCTGCTCTCGCCCTGCCCGCCGCCGCGCGGCAGCCGAGGCCGACTGCCCCCGCCACCTTGTCGCCCGCCCCGACGTTAAGCGCCGACAGCGACACGCAATGGGTGCCGTTCGAGCTGACGCCAGGCAACCAGATCGCCTTCCGGATGCGGGTCAACGG
>DASTEN010000328.1:0-4324 GCA_035709645.1 Sphingomonas sp. | reverse complement strand
GTCATGGCCACCGCCCAGACCCCGCCCGCCGCCACGCCGGCCACCGATTCCGCCATCCTGCTCCGGCCCTGGGGCGGCCCGAACGGCGGGGTGCCGCCGTGGGACAAGGTCACGCCGGCGATGTTCCCGGCCGCCTATGACGCGGCGATGGCCGAGTATCGGCGCGAGATCCACGCGATCCGCGACAACCGCGCCGCCCCGACGTTCCAGACGGTCATCGTGCCGCTTCAGATGGCCGGTGAGACGATGGGCCGGGTGGGCGCGATGTGGGGGGTCTATACCTCCAACCTGGCGACCAAGGAGGTCCAGGACATCGACCGCGTGCTGAGCCCCAAGCTCGCCGCCTTCTACGACGAACTGACGCTCGACCCTGCGCTCTTCGCCAAGGTGAAGGCCGTCTATGACGGCCGCAAGACCGCCAAGCTCGACGCCCAGCAAATGCGGCTGGTAGAGCGCACCTACCGCAGCTACGTCCGCCGCGGCGCGATGCTGTCACCCGCCCAGCGTGCGCAGGTCACCCAGCTGAACCAGCAGCTCGCCACCGCCTTCACCGACTTCGGCAGCAAATTGCTGGCGGACGAGGAAAAGTGGATCGTCATCGATGACGAAGCACAGCTCGCGGGCGTACCCGACAGCGTGAAGGCGGCGATGGCCGCGGCGGCGACCGCAAGGCAGTTGCCGGGCAAATGGGTGGTTGTGAACACCCGCTCTTCCGCCCAGCCCGTGCTGACCTACGCCCGCGACCGGGGCTTACGCGAAAAGGTGTTCAAGGCCTTCGTCAATCGCGGCGACAATGGCGACGCCAACGACACCAAGGCGACGATCGCGCAGATCCTGAAACTGCGGCAGGAACGCGCCAAGCTGCTCGGCTTCAAGAACCACGCCTATTTCCGCATGGACGACACGATGGCCGAAACCCCGGCTAACGCGATGGCGCTGATGATGCGCGTCTGGCCCGCCGCGGTCGCGCGCGTGGCGCAAGAAGTCACCGACATGCAGAAGGTGGCGGACGCCGAAAAGGCCGGCGTCACCATCCAGCCGTGGGACTATCGCTACTACGCCGAAAAGGTGCGCAAGGCGAAATACGACCTGGATGAAAGCGAGATCAAACCGTATCTCGAACTCGGCAACATCCTGAACGGGGCGTTCTATGCCGCGGGTCGCCTGTACGACCTGGGGTTCAAGGAAAACACCGGGCAGATCCCGGTGTTCGATCCCGACGTCCGCACGTTCGAGGTGACGAATACGAAGACCGGCAAGTTCGTCGGATATTTTTATTTCGACGCCTATGCGCGACCGGGCAAGCGGTCGGGCGCGTGGGCGACGACGTACCGCAGCCAGCAGAAGCTGGGCGGCGACCGCACGGTGCTCAGCTCGAACAACAATAATTTCGTGAAGGGCGCCCCCGGCCAGCCGACGCTCGTCAGCCTGGACGATGCGACGACCGCCTTCCACGAATTCGGCCACGCGATCCATTCGCTGTTGCAGAACGTGACCTATCCGGGCCTCGCCGGGACGCCGCGCGACTTCGTCGAGTATCCGAGCCAGGTCAACGAGAACTGGCTGCTGACCCGCGACGTGCTCGATCGCTATGCCAAGAACGCTGCCGGCCAGCCGATGCCACAGGCGCTGGTCGACAAGATCGAGAAATCGTCGACCTTCAACCAGGGCTTCGAAACGGTCGAATATCTCTCGAGCGCACTTCTCGACATGAAGCTGCACGATCGCGAGACGCCGGTGACCGACATCGCCGCGTTCGAACGCGAGACGCTGGCCGAACTGGGGATGCCGAAGGAGATGGTGATGCGGCACCGCCTGCCGCAGTTCGGCCACCTGTTTTCATCCGATTCCTATTCGGCGGGCTATTACAGCTATCTCTGGTCGGAAACGATGGACGCCGACACCTGGGCGGCATTCGAGCAGGCGGGGGTGTGGGACAAGGCGACCGCCGACCGCTTCCGCACCACCCTGCTGTCGACCGGTAACGAAACCGATCGCAAGGATGCGTACCGCCAGTTCCGCGGGCGCGATCCGGACGTGAACGCGCTGTTCAAGCGGCGCGGTTTTCCGACGCAGTAAGGCGCCGAGGAGCGTCGGGCGCAGCGCGACGGCGACGCCGCGCTGCGTCGACTGGGCCGACGGGCCGGCTCCGTCAGCCCAGTCGACGACCGCGACTTTGCCGCCGTCGCGCCTTATGCCGCTCCATCCGACCCGCGTCGGATCAGTGTAAACGGCAGGATGCGATGGTCCGGCACCGCATCCCGCCCCGCCCGCCGCTCGCGGATCAGCGCGACCAGCAGATCGATTGCCGTCCGCGCCATATCGGCGATCGGCTGGCGAATCGTCGTCAGTTCGGGCCAGATCTCCGTCGCCAGCGCCGTGTCGTCGAAGCCGACGACGCTCAGATCGCGCGGCACGTCCAGCCCCAGCCGGTGCGCCACCGCGACACAAGCCGCGGCCATATCGTCGTTGCCGGCGAAGATCGCACTCGGCCGATCGCGCAGCGCCAGTAGCCGTTCGGCAGCGACCGCGCCGGATCGGTAGCTGAACAGACCCGGCGCCACCAATGCGTCGTCGAACGCCATGCCGGCCTGCGCCAGCGCCTCGCGATAACCTGCCAGTCGACGCGCGCTGGCGGTCTGATCGGGATTGCCGGCGATGACGCCGATCCGGCGATGTCCGGCGGCGATCAGATGCGCCGTCATCTCGCGCGCCGCCGCTTCATCGTCGATCCCGACCGCCGCCATCGACGGCAATGGTGCTCCGGACGCCACCGCGACCGCCGGCAGGGCGGCGTCGGCGACCAGCCCCTGGACTTCGACATTGTCGCACAGCGGCGCCGGCAGGATGACGCCATCGACGCCGGCCCGCGCCAGCCGTGCCGACGCCTGCGCGACATCGTCCGCATCGGCGCACGGTACGACGATCAACTGGGCGTTGATCGCGCTCGCCCGATCGAGCCCACCAAGCAGAAGCGCGCTGAGATAGGCTGCGCTGGGGTTGGCGTAGAGCAGACCGATCCGGATATCGCCCGCACTCGCCAGCGACCGCGCGGCCGGATTGGGAGCATAGTCGAGCGCGGCGATGGCGGCGGCGACCCGCTCGCGGGTTTCGGCTCGCACATTGGCCATGCCGTTGACGACCCGCGAGACGGTCATCGGCGACACGCCGGCATGGCGCGCGACATCATCGACGGTCGCCCCGCCACGGCGGCGGCGGGGGGATTTCAGTGGGGCGTCGGTATCGGCTGGCACGCCCGCACCGTGCGGCGAAGCGGTGGTGGGTGCAAGGGTGAAGGCGGATCACCGTGCCACCGCCATCGTCATCCCCGCGCAGGCGGGGATCAATTCCGGCTGACCGCAATGAGAATTATGTCGTTCGGCGACTATTGATTCCCGCCTTCGCGGGAATGACGGAGGTTTGGTCCGCTCTCGCCTCACCCGTTGACGATCGTACCCCCATTGGGATGCAGCACCTGTCCCGACATGTAGCTTGAATCGTCGCACGCCAGGAACAGGAACGCCGGCGCGACTTCGTTCGGCTGCCCCGGGCGCCCCATCGGCGTCCCCTGGCCGAAGGTCTTGAGCTTTTCCGGCGTCGCCCCGCCGAACGGGTTGAGCGGCGTCCAGATCGGCCCCGGTGCGACCGCATTCACGCGGATGCCCTTGCCGATCAGATTTTCGGACAGCGACCGCGTGAACGCGGTGATCGCGCCCTTGGTCGACGAATAGTCGAGCAGGTCCTTCGCGCCCTGATACATGGTGACGCTGGTGCAGTTCACGATCGCCGAGCCTTCCTGCAAGTGCGGCAGCGCGGCCTGGACCATGTGGAACATGCCGAAGATGTTGGTCTGGAAGGTGCGCAGCAGCTGTTCCTCGGTGATGTCGCGGATGTCTTCGTCGGGATGCTGTTCGCCGGCATTGTTGACCAGTATGTCGAGCCGGCCGAGACCTGCGACCGTCTCGGCGACGGCGCGCTCGCACATCTTGCGGCTACCGACGTCGGCGCGGATCGCGAGCCCCCGGCGCCCCTCGCCCTCGATGATCCGCAAGGTGTCCTCGGCGTCGTCGCTTTCGAGCAGATAGACGATCGCGACATCGGCACCTTCGCGGGCATAGAGCGCGGCGACCGCGCGGCCGATCCCGCTGTCGCCGCCGGTGACGATCGCGACTTTGCCCGCCAGTCGTCCGGAGCCCGGATAGCGCGGCTGCCATTCGGGCTTGGGCTCCAACTGGCGCTCGTGCCGGGCGAGGACGCGCAAGGCGGCGACAGGGATCGGGGTGACCGCGTCGAGAGCATTGTCCGGGCGGAAGGTCGCGGGATC
>DASTEN010000327.1:0-4574 GCA_035709645.1 Sphingomonas sp. | reverse complement strand
ACTGGCACGAGGATGGTCGTCGAACGCGACGGCCGCCGCGAATTCGCCTTCTACGAAGGCCCCATCTTCGCCCACGTGCTCCTCGCCGACGAGATCAACCGCGCAACGCCGAAGACCCAGTCGGCGCTGCTGGAGGCGATGCAGGAGCGGCGGGTCACCGTCGCCGGCGAGACGCGCGAGCTCCCCCGTCCGTTCTTCGTGATGGCGACGCAGAATCCGGTCGACCAGGAAGGCACCTATCCGCTGCCCGAGGCGCAGCTCGACCGGTTTCTGTTCAAGCTGACGGTCGGCTACCCAAGCGAGCGGGATTACCACGCGATCATCGATCGTACGACCAGCGCCGATACGGTGAAGATCGCGCCCGTCACCGACGCGGCGACGCTGGTCCGGATGCGCGAGGTCGCGCGCGCGGTGCCGGTGGCGCAGGTCGCCAAGAGCTATGCCATCCGACTGATCATGGCGACGCAACCGGGCAGCGATTACGCCCCCGATGTGGTGACGCGGATGGTGGCGCTGGGCGCATCGCCGCGCGGCGTGCAGGCGCTGATGCTGGCGGCGAAGGTCCAGGCGCTGCTCGATGGACGGTTCGCGGTCTGCACCGACGACATCGCCGCCGTCGCGCTGCCCGCGCTCAGGCACCGGATCGTTACCAATTTTCACGCCCAGGCCGGCAGCGTCGGCACCGATACCCTGGTCGAGGAGGTGCTGGCCGCGGTCGATCGCCCGACGGAGGCGTGACGCGCGGCGAACAGGGCAGGGCGGCGCGGCGGCTCAGCGCAGCCGCCGGCCCCATATGTCCCTGATCTCCACCGGTGCCAGGTTCAGCGCGCGGATGCCGGCTTCGATCCTGGCCAGATCGCCGACCACCACCCACGTCATCGCATCGGGGCGATAGGTCGCGCGAGCCGCCTGGTTGACCTGCGCCAGCGTCACTGCGTCGAACCGTCCGGCAACGCGCGTCGCATCGTCGAGCGGGCGGCCGCGGTCGCTCGCGCGGACGATCGACTGGATGATCGCGGCATCGCTGTCCAGGCTGAGCGGAACGGTGCGGATCGCCGCGGTGCGCCGAGCGGCGAGTTCCGTCGCGGTGATCGGACGGGTGGTGACGAGTTCGCCGAGCGTCCGGCGGATCTCGGCCATGGCATCGGCGGTATGCGCGGTTTCGATCGCGCCGCTGGCGCTGAACAGTCGCCGACCCGCAGGCGCATCTGCGATGCCCCCTTCGAAGCCGTAGGTCCAGCCCTTCTCGCCGCGCAGCGTCGCGTTCAGCCGGCTGTCGAAGCTGCTCGCCAGTGTCATGTCGGCGATGACCTCCGCCGGGCGCGTGTCCGCCGCATAGGGCGCGACCAGCGTGCCGAGCGTGACGAGGCTCTGTGTCGCACCGGGCGCATCGATCAGGATGACGCGCGGCGCCGCCGGTGCGGCGGGGGCATCCGCGCTTGCGGGCGGCGGCGCGGCGCGGCGCCAGTCGCCGAAATGACGCTCGGCCAATGCCTGTGCCGCAGCCGGGGTGATGTCGCCCATGATCACCAGCGTCGCGCCGTCGGCGCCCAGTTCGCGATCGTGAAATGCGATCAGGTCGTTGCGGGTCAGCGCCCGCGCGGTGTCGGTGCCGATCAGCCGCCCGGCGGGATGGTCGCCCCACAGCGCGTTCATCAGCGCCGCGGGCGCGGCTGCCTGCGGCGTGTCGGCCAGCGCGGCGCGACCCGCGGCGGCGGCGCGGTTGGAGGCGTCGACCTGGGCCTGTGGATAGCTGGGGCGACGCAGCATGTCGGCGGCCAGCGCGAAGCCGGCGGCGGCGTTGCGGCTGAGCGTCGACCAGCTGAAGCTGCTGGTGCGCGCGCCGCGGCTGCCGCCGGTGATCAGCCCGGTCGCCTCCCGCCGGGCCGACAGCGCCGCGGTGTCGAGCCCGGCCGTGCCCGCGGTCATCAGGTCGAACGCCTGGCGGACGGTGCCTGGCGCGTAGCGATCGTCGGCCAGCGTGCCGACCGGGAACTGAAGATAGGCGTCGACCAGCGGCAGATCGTGCCGTTCCGCGACGATCAGCGTCAGACCGTTCGCCAGCACCGTGCGGGTCAGCCTGGGGAAACGCACGGTGTCCTTGAAGGCGCCCGGTTGCGGCATCTGCGTACGGTCGACGGTGCCGGCGGTGGCCGGTCGTACGGGGGGCGGAGCCTCGGTGCGCGGCGGTGGTGGGGCGGGGGCTGGCGCGAGCGGCGGCAGCGGCTGGGGCTCACCCGGCACGATCGTTTGCTGATAATATGGTCTCGACAGCCACCGCCGGGCGACCGCGCGCACCTGTTCCGGTGTCGCGCCCGCGGTCCAGTCGCGCTGCCGGAGCAGGGTCGCCGGATCGCCCAGATAGAGCTCGCCCAGTCCCATCTGCATCCCGACCGAGGCATTGCCCTGCATCCGACGTAGTAGGGCCTGGTCGGTCGCGGTGGCGATGGCGGACAGTCGGCGCTGGTCCGGCCCCTGCGCCAGATAGTGCGCGAGTGCCGCATCGAGCGCGGCATCCCCGACCGAAACCGGCACGCCGGGCCGCAGCGTGATCGACAGAGAGAAGGTGGTCGCCAGCTGCTGCTGATCCATCGATACCGTGACGGCGCTCGCCGGTTTGCCCTCGCCGACCAGCGCGGTCGTGAGCGATCCCGGACCGGGCACCTTCATCGTCTGTTCGACCATTCCCAGCAACGTCAGGTCGCGTGCCGCCGTGGGGTCGATCGACCAGATGCGCGCGATGACGGGCGTCGCCACGCGGTGGGCAAAGGTGACGCGGCTGATCTGCGTCGGTTGGGGGCGGACGGCGGCAATCCGGGGCGGGACCGGCCCGCGCGGGACATCGGCGAAATAGCGCGCGACCTTCGCCCGCGCGGTCGCCACATCGATATCGCCCGACAGCACCAGGATCGCGTTGCCGGCGCCGTAATAGGTCCGGTACCACTCCTTCACCTCCGCCAGCGTGGCGGCGTCGATATCCTCCATCGTGCCGATGACGGGGTGGCTATAGGGGTGGCCCGGGCCGTAGAAGTCGCGCTGGAATCGCTGATCGGACAGCGATTCGGATGGCGGTGTCTGTCGTGCCTCGTTCTTCACGACGGCGCGCTGTTCGTCGAGCACCGCCCGCGTCAGCCCACCCGCCAGATGCGCCATCCGGTCGGATTCGAGCCAGAGCGCCAGATCGAGCGCATTGGTCGGGACGGTCTGGTGATATTCGGTATAGTCCGCCAGCGTACTGGCGTTCGCGTCGCGGGCGCCGGCGGCCAGAAGGGGCGCCAGATAATCGCCAGCCCGATTGGCGGTCGGCTGGAACATCAGATGTTCGAACAGATGCGCAAAGCCGCTGCGCCCGCGCGGTTCGTCCTTGGCGCCCACGCGGTAGAAGACGCCGACGAACACATTGGGGTTGCGCCGATTGCTGTGGACGAGGACGGTCAGGCCGTTGGGCAGCGTGAAGCGCGACACGTCGAACCGGATCGCGCCGTCGGCGCTGGCGCGGGGCAGCGGCCGTGCGGCGGCGGGCGGTGCTGCCGTCGTGGCGAGCAACAGGGCAAGGGCCAGGCGGGATGGACGCACGAATTCAGTCTCCGGCGCCATCCGATCGGGCGCGATGCGGGTGAACCACGGGAAGCTTGCACCAGCCTTGCGGGCACCGGGTGTCAGGTTGGTGCAAGCCTGCATGACTAGCTGTCGAGCGATGATACGGACGGCGCGCGCATGACGATCGAAGGCGGCGGCGCGCTGCGGGCCACGCTCGACGCGCTCGAAACGCGCGGTCGGGTGCACCTGGCTGCGATCGCCCAGCGCGACGCGGCGGGCGCGGCGGCGTCGGCGGGCGCGGTGGCGGCGATCGTCGTTCCGCTGATCGGGCTGATCGTCGCCTTCCTGCAACCGGTGCCGGTCGCCCTTCTGCTGGCGCTATCCGCAATCGCCCCGCTGATCGTCGCCACGACCGTCTTCGTCGCCCCGCGCCGGTCGGCGGTCGACAGGGCGGCGGCCCTGGCGGTGTTCGATCGCGGGGACGACGCGAAGGACCGGGTGGCGCTGAGCGACGAGTTCCTCGCCGATCCGGCAGCGGGGGGATTTCACGCGGCAGCGGTCGCCGAAGCGGCGCCGTGGGTGGCGCGGGCGGTCGGCATGCCGCTCGATCCGCCGCGCCCAGGCGCTGCGATCCGCGACGCGCTGCGGCGACGGGCGCGGGCCCTGGCCGGGGCAGGGCTGTTGCTGATCGGTGCGCTGGTACTCGGACGACCTGTCGTGATGGCGCCGCGTTCGCCGACGGCCGATGCGCCTGATGCGGGGCGTGCCATCGGCCACGCTGCGGCGCCCGGATCGACCGATCGTGCGCCGACGGAGCCAACGCTCGCCCAGGTGCTCGTGGCGGCGCTCGGCGCGCGTCTGGCACCGGTCGACGACGCGCAGGGGCCATCGGGCGCTGGCGGGGCGGACCGGGCTCTGTCGGCCGCCGCACGACCCGGGGGTGAAACCGGGACGGGTGTCGGCACCGGGGACGTCGTGGTGGGCACGGACAGGACTGCGACTGCTGCAGTTGGCGGCGGACAGGGTGGCGCGGG
>DASTEN010000326.1:0-2495 GCA_035709645.1 Sphingomonas sp. | reverse complement strand
GTTGCCCTGTTCGGCGAAGCGCCACCGGACGCCGCCGACGTCGCGCAACAGCGCCTGCGCGCCGCCCCCGGCATCGCGGACCAATACGCCGCGGTCGAGCGCGTAGCGGACGGTGACCGGCGGGCCGCCGACGCCCGGCGCGGCACGGCGGAAGGTCAGCACGGCGCCACCGCCCTCGACAGTGCCGCTCGCGACGTGTTCGACATCGCCGGTCACCACCAGCATCGCGCGCTGGAGTGCCGTCAGCCGGTCCAGCCGCGCTTCGGTCCGGCCCTGCACCCCCAGCACGCTGTCGACCAGCGCCACCCCCGCCACCGCGATCAGCGCGAACAGCAGGAGCGAGATCATCAGTTCGATCAGGGTGAAGCCGGCGTCGTCAAGTCCCTGTCGTTCAGGAGTGCTAGGTAAACCGTGCCCCGCGCGATTTAGGTCAGGCCGGGGGCCTGACCGACCTAGCACTGGGTTGGGGTGGGGCCGATCCGCGAGCGTCAGTCTCGGTGAGACCTGCCCCACCCCACCCCCTCCCCTGGAGGAGAGGGGCTCTGGTTTGTCGGGCATCGCCTCACGCCCCCCGGCTGGTCGCGACGCTCCGATATCCGTCCGCACCCGCCAGCAGGATCGCCAGATCGCGCGAGCAGCTGCCGTCGGCGCGGAAGCGGACGGTGCCGGTGACGCAGGGAAAGCCGTCGGCGGCCAACAGCCCGTCCCGGCCCAGCGTGTTCGCAGCACGCAACGTCTTGGCGATCTTCGCCGCGTCGTAGGCCAGCGCGGTGATCGCGCCGGGCGCGCCGCCGATGCGTGCCTCATAGTCCGCGGAAAAGCTGCCGAACGCCACCGGATCGGGTGCGGCGATCCATGCGCCCTCCAGCGCCCCCAGCGCCGAGGGCCGGTTGTCGAGCGCCTGGACGGTGCCGAGCAACTGCACGCCGGTATCGCGCAAGCCCCGCGCCGCCGCCAGCACGGCATCGCCGCTGCCCGGGATCAGCACCGCATCGGGCGCGTCGCCGGCCGCCGGCAACGGCTGCCCCGCGGTCACGGCGATCGCGCGGATGTCTAACCCCAGGTCGCCCTGCGCCTTCACCGCGGCTTCAGATGCGGCATTGCTCCACTGGCTGCCGTCGCCGACGACGGTCACCCGCCGGACCCCGCGCGACCGGGCATAGCGCAACACCGCCGTCGTCGTCTGGACGGGCGTCAGACCGAACACGAACGCCCCCGACGCCTGCGCCGCCGCGGCGTTGGTGAAGGCGACGACCGGGATCTTGCCGGCGACCGCCGTCGCCGCGGCGGTCGCTTCCCACGACGTCAGCGGCCCCAGGATCATCGCCGCACCGCGCTTCAGCGCCTGAAGCGCGGCGGCGCTCGCCCCGCCGGCCGTGCCCGCGGTGTCGAGCGCGAACATCAGTTTCGCATCGGTTTCGGCGAGCATCGCCGCGCGGCTCATGCTAAGCCCGAGCGCGCTGCGCTCGCCGGTCAACGGCAGCAGCAGCGCGACGGGCCGCTTGTCCACCTTCTTCGCGGCCCACAAAGGGATAGCCGATGACGCCGTTGATACGACGAGGCCGGATCGCAGAAGCCTCAGAGCGTCCCGACGATTCACCCGCATCCTCCGACATCCCGCGCCACATCGCGCGGCGCCGTCTTATCCGCTTCACCGGGCTCGGGATAGCCGCTTACGCCGTTGCGCTGCTCGCGACGATCCCGGCGAGCGCCATCGTCGACCGCGGCGCCTGGCGGACGGGCGTCGGCGGCACGGTGTGGAACGGCGAAGTCGGCCTTGCCGGCGGCAGCGTGCTGTCCTGGGGTTGGGCGCCGTTGAGAAGCCTCGTCAGCCTGGCCTTTGCCGCCGACTGGACCGCCAAGGGCGCCGCGACGAATCTGGGCGGACGCGCGCTGATCGGGCCGTCGTCGACCACGGTCAATGCGATGACCGGGTCAGCCGACGGCACCTTGCTCCAGGCCATCCAGCCCGACCTGCCATTCGTCTGCGACCTGGGCGTGCAGCTCGATTTCCCCAAAGCGAAGCTCGGCGGATCGGGGCAGATGGTCGAGGGGCAGATACTGACCGATCCGGGCAGTTGCCGACCGAAAGCAGGCGGCGTGGCGACGCCGGTGCCGGCGCTGGTACTGACCGCGAACCATGTCGGCGACCGATCGACGCTGACCCTGGCGCCGGCGACGCAGCGGCGACGGACGCTGATGACGATGGTGCTGAGCGGTGACGGAACGGTCGAGGTCCAGCTGACGCCCGAGGGCGCGGCGGTGCTGCCGTTCGTGGGCCTGCCGCCGGGGGGCAGCATCCGGGGCAAGATCTAAGATCCTCCCCGCTCGCGGGAGGGGGACCATGCGCAGCATGGTGGAGGGGGCGTGCCGCACGGGCATCCCTCGCGGAGAGCCCCCTCCACCACGCCGCTGCGCGTCGCGGTCCCCCTCCCCGTACCGGGGAGGATTAAAGCGACACCAGATTATTCAGGTTGATGATCGGCAGCAGGATC
>DASTEN010000325.1:0-10791 GCA_035709645.1 Sphingomonas sp. | reverse complement strand
GAAGAGCGGATGAAGGTCATCGCGACCCGCACCCGCCCCGTGTCCGGCCTGCCGGTCGCGGCCGGCGGGGCAGGGGGCGACCCCGGACCCTTCACCGCGATGGGCGTCTATCTGGGCGTGAAGGCCGCGGCCCAGCGCGCGCTGGGTGTCACGTCGATGCAGGGCGTGCGCGTCGCGATCCAGGGTATCGGCAGCGTCGGCGGTGGCCTTGCCAGATTGCTGGCCAAGGACGGCGCAGTGCTGACCATCGCCGACGTCAACACCGACCGTGCGCAGGCGATGGGCGCGGAACTGGGTGCCGAAGTCGTATCGACCGACGCGGTCCTTGCGACCGAATGCGACATCGTCAGCCCGAACGCGCTGGGCGCGATCCTGGACGAAACGTCGATCGCGGCACTCAAGTGCAAGGCGGTCGCGGGGGGCGCGAACAACCAGTTGAAGCAGGCCGCCCACGGCAAGCTGCTGGCCGATCGCGGCATCCTCTATGCGCCGGATTACGTCATCAACGCCGGCGGCATCATCAACGTCGGGCTGGAATATCTTGGCCAGGGTGACCGCGCCGAGGTCGAGGCGCGTATCGCCCGCATCCCCGACCGGCTGGTCCAGGTCTGGGACGAAGCCGACCGCACCGGCCAGCCGTCGAGCGACGTCGCCGATTCGATCGCGCGTCGCCTGATCGGCCGCGGTTGATACTCGCTCGCGGGCTTCGGCCGGTCCGAAGCCCGTTCGCGATCAATTCGGCCGTCGCGCGCGTTTCCCGATCCAGGTCAGCTTCGGGACCAGCGCCTTCATCGCCGGTTCCATACACGACTGTATCTCGCTTTCCCTTGTAATCTTGCGGGCACAGGCGAGCAGCGCGTCGCACACGCCCTTGTCGAGCGCCGGGTCGCCGCTTTCGCGTTCGACGACGCAGATCGTTGCGCCGGTCTTGCGATCCTTGCGCGTCACTGCCCGGAACCGCTTAAGACGCTGCGCCAGCACGGTGACTTCATCGGCATCCGGTCCGGACGGCGGCGGTGCGGTGGTGGACTGCGCGAGCAGGAGCGCGGCGAGAAATATCGTCATCGGCGGCCGACCGAGCGGATGAGGCGGATGCCGAGATGATCGATGCCCGGGTTCACCTCGTTGAAAATCTGTCGGTGGCTGTGATGTTCCCACACCGCCTCGACAGCCCAGCGCGGAGAGAGTCGCACACCGATCGATGCATTCGGATTGAACAGCACGCGCGATCCGAACCCGACGCGCGTGGTCGCAATGTCGTACCGGCGCCAGGCTTCGGCGTTTGAAAGTCCCGGCTCGAACGGATCGGGCGTAAACCGATAGCCGTCGTGAATCGTCACCCCGATGCCGACCTGGCCGTAAATCCGGTTTTTGAGCGCATGTTGCCGCCATTCGGCACCGATGCTGGCAAAGCTGGTGCGGCCGGCGGTGCTGACCTGCACCTTCGCGGTCAGACGCGGCTTGAGCAGGAATGTAAGCGGTGCCGTGCGGTAGAGCAGCTGGATATCGACCGTGCCGTTCTCGCCGCTGTCCGCGTAGAAGACATCGGGCGGAGGCGCGTCGAAGATCAACTCGTCGCCCAGCGGGTGAAAATTCGCGCCGTGCCGAAATATGCCGACGCCGATTTCGGGGCCCGACCGGCCGCCATCCTGCGCCGCCACCGGAGCCGAGGCGAGCGCCACCGTGGCGCAAAACGCGCTTTTCCATACGATCATAATCGAGAACTCCGTCGATCGGTCGTGCGTTGCCGATGTTTTTGACGTAAGTTGGCAAAGAATTTCTGTCAAACAGAAAGAATATGATGCCCGGCGACTATTTTCTGCCAGCCCGTAAGGCTCGAGTGTGCCGGATTGCGGGGGGCGGGTTCATCCTCTTTGCAATCGTCAACCTGCTGACCCTGGGCCTGTGGCTGCGCGGCCCGGCGCCGCACACCTACTGCGTGCCCGTGACTTGCTGGATAAAGACCGAGCCGCTGACGCTGCTCGACGAAAGCGACCGGACGATATTGGCGACCTCGCCCGATCGGGCGCTGGCGTTCGACGCCTATGTCGCGCAACCCCGGGTGCGGCTCGCACTCGCGGCGATCCGGGCGGTCAAGGCTTTGCCCTTTTCACTGATGGTGCTGGGGATCGGGGTCGCGCTGCGGCGACTGGGCGGGGGCTCCGGAAATCCCCTGGCGCGCGCGTTGCCGTGGATGCGCCGGGCGTCGATCGCGGCGATCGTCTGGGCGCTCGCCAAGGTGTTGGTCGACAGCCTGACGGCAACCGTCCTGTCCGGCGGCTTGCCGGAGGGATTCACCTATTATTTCGCGTCGGAATGGAACGAGGTCGGCACCGCACTGATGCTGGCGCTCGCTGCCTATGCGATGGCCTGGGCGATGGAGGCGGGGGTGACGGCGCAACGCGACCTGGACGAATTCGTCTGATGCCGGTCATCGTCAATCTCGATGTCGTACTCGCACAGCGCAAGGTCCGCTCGAAAGAGCTGGCCGAGGCGATCGGCATCACCGAATCGAATCTCTCGCTGCTGAAGTCGGGTAAGGTGAAGGGGGTGCGCTTCGGCACGCTGGCCGCAATCTGCCGCTATCTCGACTGCAAGCCGGGCGACATACTGGATTACGTGCCGTCGGACGACGATGTGACGGGAGACGGGTAACGCGTGTTCCTAGGTGACGGGCGTCGCATTCTCGCCTAGAGGCCGGAGCGACCGTGTCCAGCATCCACGCCCTCGCCAATCCCGCCCGCTTCCTGAAGATCGCGCGTCCGCTGACGCCGGTGCTGTTCTGGCTGGGCGTCGTGTTGATCGTGGTGGGTGCCTGGGCGGGCCTGACACAGACGCCGCCCGACTATCTGCAGGGCGAAAGCGTCCGTATCCTGTACATCCACGTGCCGACCGCGTGGCTCGGGACCGGCGGCTGGACCGGTATTGCGCTGTCGAGCATCGCCTATCTCGTCTGGCGGCATCCGCTGGCGAACATCGCCGCGCGAGCCATCGCCGTGCCCGGTGCGCTGTTCGCGGCGCTGTGCCTGGCGACCGGATCGATCTGGGGACGGCCGACCTGGGGGACGTGGTGGCAATGGGACGGGCGACTGACGTCGATGTTGCTGCTGTTCTTCGTCTATCTCGCCTATCTGGCGCTGGCGCGGGCGGATGCGGATCGGGGCGGCGACGGGCGGATTCCCGCACTGTTCGGAATTGCGGGCAGCGTGCTGCTGCCGATCATCCGCTATTCGGTGATCTGGTGGAACACGCTGCACCAGGGGCCGAGCATCACCGTGTCGGGATCGACGATCGCGAACGAACTTCTCTGGCCGCTGGCGCTGACGGTGCCGGGCTTCACGCTGTTCTTTGTGGGACTGGTGCTGATGCGGATGCGCGCGATGCTGGCAAAGGCGCGCGTCGAGGCGCGGATGCGCCGGATGGCGGCCGCATGAACGCCTGGCCCTTCATCATTGCCGCCTATAGCCTGACCAGCGCTGCGAGCGTCGCGGTCGCGCTATGGTCGTTCCGTGCCATGCGCCGGGCCGAGGACGCGGCGGAAAAACTGACCCGGCGATGAAGGCGAAGCATCAGCGATTGAGCCTCGTGCTGCTTGCGGTGGCGGCGGTGATCGGCGCCGTCCTGCTCGCCATGTCGGCGTTGAAGGATCAGGCGGCGTTTTTCTACGCGCCTGCCGATCTGCGTGCGGCGGGCGTGGCGGCGGGGACACCGATCCGGCTGGGCGGCATGGTGCAGGCGGGTAGCGTGCGCAAGATGCCCGACGGGGTGACCACCGCGTTCGTCGTCACCGACAATCGCGACACGGTGCCCGTCACCTATCGCGGCATTCTGCCGGATCTATTCCGCGAGAATTCGGGCGTCGTTGCCGAAGGGCGCGTGGGGTCGGACGGCGGTTTCGTCGCCGACACCATCTTGGCCAAGCATGACGAGCGCTACATGCCGCCGCAGGTGGCCGGCGCGATGCACAAGACCGAGACGTTGGAAAAGTGATGGGGGGGATGGTCCTGTACCCTCGATCGTCATCCCCGCGAAGGCGGGGATACATAGTCGCTGAACGCCGTGAGTCTCACGAGAGCCAGCCAGAATTTATCCCCGCCTGCGCGGGGATGACGATGGTGGGGCCATGATCGCCGAAGCCGGTCTCGCCGCGCTGTGGCTCGCCGCGGCGCTGTCGCTGCTCCAGCTCGCCATGGCCGCGATCGGCCTGCGCACGGGGCGGGAAGACGTGGCCGCCGCGACACGCCCGGTCGCGATCGTCGGCGGGGTGCTGAGCGCCATCGCCTTCGTCCTGCTGATCGCGCTGTTCGTACAGTCCGACATGAGCGTGAAGCTGGTCGCCGAAAACAGCCATTCGGCCAAGCCGCTGCTGTACAAGGTCGCCGGCGCGTGGGGTAACCACGAAGGATCGATGCTGCTGTGGGTGACCGTGCTCGGCCTCGCCGGCGCCGCCATCGCGGTGTTCGAGCGGCGGTTGCCGGCGGCGACGTTGACCGCGACGTTGGGCGGGCAGGCGACGATCGCGCTCGGCTTCTTCGCGTTCCTGCTGTTTGCGTCCAATCCCTTTGCGCGGCTCGATATCGCGCCCCCTGACGGCATGGGCCTGAATCCTCTGCTGCAGGACCCCGGTCTCGCCTTCCATCCGCCCACGCTGTATTTCGGCTATGTCGGGCTGTCGGTCGCATTCAGCTTTGCGATCGGTGCGCTCGTCACCCGCGACGTCGGGCCGGGGTTCGCCCGGGCCATGCGCCCGTGGGTGCTGGCGGCATGGGTATTCCTGACGATCGGCATCACCGCCGGATCCTATTGGGCCTATTACGAACTGGGCTGGGGCGGCTGGTGGTTCTGGGATCCGGTCGAGAACGCATCGCTGATGCCCTGGCTGGCGGCGACCGCCCTGTTGCATTCGGTCACCGTCCTAGCGACGCGCGACGGGTTGCGGGCGTGGACGATCATGCTGGCGGTGGTCGCCTTCAGCATGTCGATGATCGGCACCTTCCTGGTCCGATCGGGCATTCTGACGAGCGTTCATGCCTTTGCCGTCGACCCGACGCGCGGCAGCTTCATCCTGGCCCTGCTGGCGATCTACATCGGCGGTGCTCTGGCGCTGTTCGGCCTGCGGATCGGCACCGTCCGCGCCGGTACGACTTTCGAACCGCTGAGCCGCGAGGGCGCGCTGGTCGCCAACAATCTTTTGCTGACGGTCATCCTGGGCGTCGTGCTGATCGGGACGCTGTATCCGATCGTGGCCGCATCGTTCGGCACGCAATTGTCGGTCGGTCCGCCATTCTTCAACGCCGCTGCCGGGCCGATCGCCTTGCTGCTGGTCGTCGTGCTGGCGGCGGGGCCGTTGCTGCGGTGGCGCAAGGATGGCTGGAATGCGCTGGTCGAACGGCTGACCTGGCCGATCGGGGCAACGGTGCTGGCGCTGGCGATGTTCGGTCTGTTCGCGCCGTGGAAGGGCGTTCTGACGCTCTGCGGCCTGGGCCTTGCGGTCGGCCTGGCGATCGCCAGCGTCGCGCCGTTGTGGAAACGCAACCTGCGCCGCACGCCGCTCTTCACCTGGGGGATGGTCGTGTCGCATCTGGGCGTCGCCGTCGCGTTGTTCGGGATGGCCGCGGACAGCGCCTTTACCCAGGAGGCGCTGGTCGCCGCACGGCCGGACCAAGTCACGCGGGTCGGACCGTTCGAGGTGCGCTTCGTCGGCGTCAAACCGACCATCGGCCCCAACTGGTCGGCGATCGAGGCGCGACTGGAGGTGACCCGGGGCGAAGGGGCAATGACCGTGATGCGCCCGCAGCAACGCTTCTTTGCAAATCCTGCGACCACGACCAACGAGGCGGCGATGTCCACGCGCCTCGACGGGCAGCTCTATACCGTTCTGGGTCAGGCCGATGGTGCGGGGCGCTGGCAATTGCGGCTGTGGTGGAAACCGTTCGTCACCTTCATCTGGCTGGGCGGCGCGTTGATCGCGCTGGGCGGCGCGATGTCGCTGATCGGGCGCGTCCGTCGCGAGCGTCGCGCGGATGTGCGGGAGGCGTGGGCATGAAGCGCTGGCTGATCTGGCTGCCGTTCGTCCTGTTTGCCGCGGTGCTGTGGCTGGTCGCCAGCGAGATGCTGTCGCCGGCCGAGCGCGTGGTGCGGTCGAAACTGGTCGACAAGCCGGTGCCGGCGTTCACGCTGGACGGGATCGTTCCCGGCAAGCCCGGCGTGTCGTCCGCGGACTTCGGCCAGGGCGAGCCGCGGTTGCTGAACGTGTTCGCAAGCTGGTGCGTGCCCTGTATTGCCGAAGCGCCGCAGTTGATGGCGCTGCGACGGGCCGGCGTCCGCATCGATGCGATCGCGATCCGCGACCGACCCGATGCCATCCAACGCTTCCTGAAGCGCAACGGCGATCCGTACGCGACGATCGGCGACGATCGTACCAGCCGCGTCCAGCTCTCGCTGGGGTCGTCGGGCGTGCCCGAGACGTTCCTGATCGACGGCCGTGGCCGGATCGTCCGCCAGCATATCGGCGACATCCGCGCCGACGAGGTCGCCGAACTGATCGCCGCCGTGAAGGCCGCACGGTGAGGCGTCTGCTGCTCCTCGCAGCGCCGCTGATCGTCGCCAGCGCGCCGGTGCCCGCCGTGCGCTGGGCGAACACGCAATTGCCCGACGCGACGCAGGAGGCGAAGGCGAAGGCGTTGATGGAGACGTTGCGCTGCCTCGTCTGCCAGGGGCAGTCGATCGCCGACAGCGACGCGGACATGGCGGCCGACATGCGGGCGCTGGTGCGCGAACGCATCGCGCGCGGCGAACGGGCGGGGGCGATCCGCGCCTGGCTGGTCGAACGCTACGGCGACTATGTGACCTACGACCCGCCATTTTCCGCGGTGACCGCGCCGCTGTGGCTGGCACCGATCCTGCTGCTGGTGCTGGGTGTCGCCGTGGCGCGGGTGTCGTTCCGCGGCAAGCGCCGCTGATGGGCTGGCTCGCGCTTTTCGCGCTGATGGCGCTGGCCTTTGCGGCGATGTTGCGCCTGGGTGTGCCGCGGTCGATCGCGTCGTTTCTGGGCGCAGCGTTGATGCTGGGCGCCATCGGCTATGCGTTGCAGGGCCGACCCGGGCTGCCGGGCGAGCCCGTTGCTTCGCGCAAGCCCGTAGTGACGATCGACCCAGCCGTCGCCGAACTACGGCTCGACATGTTCGGCCGCTATACGCAGGCCTCGCCCTATTTCACCGCGGGCGCCGCGTTGCAGCGCAGCGGGGATCAGCGGACCGCGGTCAATTTCTATCTGGGCGGGGTCAATGCCCTGCCGCGCGATGCGGGGCTGTGGTCGGCGCTGGGCGACGCCTATGCGCTGCACGATGCCGGGACGGTCTCGCCGCCGGCGCGGCTGGCGTTCGACCGGGCGCTGAAGCTGGCGCCCGACCATCCGGGGCCCCCGTTCTTCCTCGGCCTTGCCTATGTGCGCGCCGGTCAGTTCCGCGACGGCGCGCGGTGGTGGCGCCGCGCCTATGCCCTGGCGCCGCAGGGCGCGGGGTATCGGGCAGAGATCGGCAAGCGGCTGGCGCTGCTGGAGATGTTTCTCGCCAGCCCCGCAGGTCAGGACGCGCCATAGGGCGTTCGGTCGCGCAACGCGTGCTGCGCGATCGAAACCGTCATTGGCCGAAGCCGGCTTCGCTCGCTCTGGCAACCGCTTCGCGCGCGGCGGCGATCAGCGCGCCGGCCTTTGCCTCGCATTCGCGTTGTTCGTACTCGGGGACGCTGTCGGCGACGATGCCGGCGCCGGCCTGAACGTGCATCATCCCGTCCTTCACCACCGCGGTGCGCAGGACGATGCAGCTGTCCATCGACCCGTCGGGCGAGAAATAGCCGACGCCGCCGGCATAGGCGCCACGCGCCTCGGGCTCCAGTTCGGCGATGATCTGGCACGCGCGGACCTTGGGCGCGCCGCTGACGGTGCCGGCGGGGAAGCCGGCGAACAGCGCTTCAAGCGCATCGGCGTCTTCGCGCACGCGGCCGACGACGTTCGACACGATGTGCATGACGTGGCTGTAGAATTCGATGCCGTAGCTGTCGGTGACCCTGACCGTCCCCGCCTGGGCGACCCGGCCGACGTCGTTGCGGCCCAGGTCGAGCAGCATCAGATGCTCGGCGCGCTCCTTCGGGTCGGCGAGCAGCGACGTCCGGTTCGCCTCGTCCTCGGCGGCGGTCCGGCCACGCGGCCGCGTGCCGGCGATCGGACGGATGGTAACCTCGCCGTCGCGCACGCGTACCAGGATTTCCGGGCTCGACCCCGTCAGCGCAAAGCCGGGCAGGTCGAGGTGGTAGAGGAAGGGCGAGGGGTTCACGCGTCGCAGCGAGCGATAGAGTTCGATCGGCGGCAGGCTGAACGGCGTCGAGAACCGCTGCGCCAGCACGACCTGAAAGATGTCGCCGGCAACGATATAGTCCTTCGCGGTCGCCACCATCTCGGCGTAGCGCCCTGGCGCCAGCACCGGGGCCGGCTCGATCGCGACGGGCTCGGCGCGGACCGGCGGCGGCAGCGGGGCATTGGCCAGCCGCGCGACGGTGGTATCCAGGCGGTCCTCCGCCGCCTCGATCGATTGGCCGGGCCACACCGGTGCGACCAGGAACAGCGTGTCGGCCAGGCGATCGAAGACCAGCAGGACGGTCGGCCGTACGAAGATCATGTCCGGCAGGTCGAGCGGGCTGGGCGCCGCGCGGGGCAGGCGTTCGACCAGGCCGATCGTCTCGTAACCGAAGTAGCCGACCAGGCACGGCGTCGCCCTGGGCAGGGCGTCGGGCACGTCCATGCGACACGACGCGACCAGATCGCGCAACGCGGCGAGTGTCGGCGTGCCGGCGGGGGCGAACGCGTCGCGGTCGGTCAGCCAGCGATCGTTGACCTCTGCCGTGTCGCCACGCGCGCGAAAGATCAGGTCGGGGGCAAGCCCGATCAGGCTATGGCGGCCGCGAACCGACCCGCCCTCGACCGATTCGAGCAGAAAGTCGCCGCGACCCGGCTCGATCAGCTTCAGCGCCGCAGCGACCGGCGTTTCGGTGTCCGCCACCTGTCGCCGCCAGACAAGCGCCGGGCGTCCCGCCGCCAGCGCGGCGCGCGCCGCCTCCAGCCCCTCGGTCGCCATCAGTTGGCGGCGGGGACGCCGGCGCCGGACAGGTCGGCACGCAGGCGCGACAGCACGGCTTCGTTGCGCTTCACGTCGACGGCCTTGCGCACGGCGGCGGCGAACTGTTCGCTCAGTTCCCGACCGCTGACCCCGCCCAGCCCCTGCTGGGCCGATTTGACGAGCGCGGGGTTGCCTGCGGCATTGCCCGACTGGATGGCGTGCAGATAGACGATGAAATAGCCGCCGCGGTTCGGTGCCTCGAGCATCTTCGCGCGCTTTGCGGCCATCGAGAACATCAGCGCGACCGGCGGCGGCAACTGGCCGCCCTGACGCGCCAGTTCGGCCCGCGTCGCATTCAGCGTCTGCGCCGGCGGCAGCTTCACGCCGGTGCCCTGCAATGCGGCCGCAAGCGGTGTGCCGCCATTGATCTTGGCCACCGCCGCGGTCGCGAGAGCGCGCGCGGCGCGCAGATTGCGATCGATCACGAAGTCGCGAACCACCTGATCCCTGATCTGCGCCAGCGGTGGAGGCGCGGCGGGAAAGACGGTGCCGATACCGACGATCGCGAAGCTGCCGTCGGCATCGGTCTGCACCAGCTGTGGCGAATCCCCCGGCTCTGCGGCGAACGCCGCCTGGGCCAGGCGCTGGAGCATCGGATCCTGCTGAGCCGTGGGCGCGGTCGGATCGATGCCGGTCGCGGTCAGCGGCCTGGTCGTCTGCGCGGCCAGCTTTCCATCCGAGATCACTTCGTCGAACGTCGCGTTCCCGCCGATCGCATCGTCCAGTTTGTCGTGGATCGCGGCCAGTGCCTCCTGCGCCTTCACCTTGCCGAGTTCGGCGATGAGTTCGGGCGTGGCTTCGGCCAGCGACTTGCCGGCGACCGGCTGGATCGAATCGACGCGTACGACATGCCAGCCGAGCGGCGAGCGCAGCGGACCGAGCACCGATCCTTGCGACGCGCCGAACGCGGCATCGGCGATGGCCGCGCTGGTCGCGGCGCCGATCGCAGCCTTGTCGCCGGCGGGCACGCTGCTCGCCTCCAGCCCGGCGGTGCGCGCGGCATCGGCCATCGAAGAACCGCCCTTCACCTTCGCGGCCAGAGCGGCCGCCGCCGCCTGATCGGCCAGGACGACCTGCGTCAGCGCCCGGCGTTCGCTGGCTGCGAAGCGTGCGCGGTTCTGGTTGTAGGCTTGCGCGATCTCGGCCGGCGTCGGCTTGGCGTTCGCAGCAACGTCGGCCGCCTTCACCACCGCATAGCGGACGACACGGCGTTCCGGGATCAGGTAGCGCGCGCGCTGGCGGGTGTAATAGGTCTGCAAATCGGCATCGGTCGGTTGCGCGCCGCCGGCAATCGCGGTCACCGGAATGTAGGCGACGGTGCCCTGCCGCCGTTCGAGCAGCAGCGAGGCGTAGGGGAGCGCGAGCTGCGACGGCACCTGGCTGGCGCCGGAGGTCGGCGCGATCAACTGGCGCGACAGCATGCCGCGCGCGATGTCCTCGCGAATGCCCTTGTCGGTCAGGCCCTGCTGCTTCAGCAGATTGTCATAATTGGTCTGGCTGAACTTGCCGTCAAAGCCCTGGAAGGCGGGGACGCTGGCGATCTCGCCATCTACCGCGCGCTTGCTGGCGGCCATGCCGACGTTCTGGGCGAATTGCTGCAGCGCCAGTTCGTTGACCG